>JBCNOJ010000257.1:0-7454 GCA_039593925.1 Acidovorax sp. | reverse complement strand
CGGTGGGCGGTCATGCGGTGTTCTTTGCGGCGGCGCTGGAGGCGTTTTCACCCAACAGCGCTTGCAGGCGCCTGCGGGCGACATGGGCCAGGGTCACGCCCACACACAGCAGCACCAGAGGAACCACCCACGTCACCAGCGCGCCGGGCGCCCAATCCATGCCGTACAGGGGGATGGACGGCCAGGGCGTGGCACTGTCCGCATCGAGCAATGCGCGGTAGTCGCGCGAGAAAAGGCGTCTGAGCATTTCCACCACAAAGGCCGTGCCGGTAGCCAGCAACAGCGTGGCTGCCGCAAAGCTCGCCACCACGGGCAGCAAGCGCAGCGCTCCAAAACGGCGCCACAGCGCAGCGGTGCCGCTGAACAGGCCTGCGAGCCCCTGGGGCATGAACATCATCACCACCACGAACAAAATGCCCTGGTACAGCAGCCACGACTGGGTGAGGTCCGACACGGCATAGCCAAAGAAAGTCATCAGTGCCGCACCCAGCGCGGGGCCGAGGAAGGTCCCCACACCGCCGATGTAGGTGTTGAGCACGGCTGCGGCCGACAGGGTGCTCTCGAACAGCACGTAGTTGGCGGCCTCGTTGTTGATGACCTGCAGCCCCCCTGCGATGCCCGAGAACATGGCCGACACGGTGAACACCAGCACACTGAGCTTATGCACGTCGTAGCCCAGGAAGGCCAGGCGGTGCCGGTTTTCGCGTAAGCCCAGCGCCAGGCGGCCCAGCGGCGTTCGGGTGTACAGGTACAGCAGCAACAGCGAGAGCAGCACCCAGCCCAGCGTGAGGTAATACACCTCGGTGGTGGAGCCAAAAGTCAGGCCCATCGACGGCATGCGCATGCCCGACACCCCCGCCTCGCCGCCAAAGACGCTTTTGATGTGCGGGGCAATGGAATGCAGCAACTCCGCGATAGCGAGGGTGATCATCGCAAAGTAGGTGCCCGTGCGCTGGGTGGAAAACCACCCAGCGATCACGCCCACCATAAGCCCGCCCAGCGCGCCCGCCAGTGGCAGCAAGGGCGTGGGGACGAGGCCGGCGCCGCCCAAGGCATTCATGGCGTGCACAGTGGCAAAGGCGCCCACGCCGAAGTAGGCAGCATGGCCAAAAGACAGCATGCCGGCCTGCCCGCACACCACGTTGTAGGCGGAGGCAAACAGCGCGGCGATGAGCATCTGGATGGCGGCATTGAGCAGCCCCATAGACAGCAGATAGGGCAGGCCCGCCAGGATGGCCGCACCCAGGCAAAAAGTACCGATGAGAAGAATGCGTGTGTTCATGGAGGAGGTCGCGTTCATGGACATCGCTTCAGGCCTTCTCGCCCATCAGGCCCGAGGGCCGGATCAGCAGCACCAGCAGCATGAGTGCAAACGGTAAGGTGGCCGCCAGGCTGGAGAGCTGGAGCGTGAGCAGGCCGCCCACACCCTCAGCCCAAGCCCGCGCGCCAAACACCGCAAACAGGTCGGCCAGGCTGGCGTCGACGGCCACAGCCAGGGAGGTGATCACGCCAATCAGCAGCGAGGCCAGCATGGCGCCTTCAAGCGAACCCAGCCCGCCCACCACCACAACCACAAACACCATCACGCCCAGCTCCAGCGCCATGTTGGGGTTGGTGGTGTAAAACGCTCCGGCCACAGCGCCTGCCAGGCCAGCCAGCGCAGCCCCCACGCCGAAAACACCCATGAACACCAGCGGCACGTTGTGGCCCAGCGCCTCTGCCATGTGGGGCTTGTAGATGGCGGAGCGCACCACAATCCCGACGCGGGTGCGGGTGAGCAGCAGGTAGATGACAATGAACATGGCCACAGCCACCGCGCCCATGAAAACGCGGTAAGCCGGGTAGCTCGCCGCACCGATGGTGAAGGCGGAAAAATCCAGCCCCGACGGAATGCGGTAGTTGACGGGGAAGTTGCCAAAGAAGAGCTTGATCAGCTCGGCAATGATGAAAGACAGCCCGAAGGTGAGCAGCAGCTCGTGCGCGTGGCCGTGGTGGTGCACGCGGCGCAGGAAGTACTTCTCAACCACCACGCCCACCAGACCGACCAGCAAAGTAGCGGCAACCAGGGCCAGCGGGAAGCCCAGCACGTCGGTCAGGGTGTAGGCGAAGTAGGCGCCCAGCATGTAGAACGAGGCGTGCGCGAAGTTGAGCACGCCCATCATTCCGAAGATGAGCGTGAGCCCGGCCGAAACCATGAACAGCAACAAGCCGTAAATGGTTCCGTTGAGCAACGAAACGATGAGGGTGTCCATACGTGTTGGGGCTTTTGGGCAAAAGACGAAGAAAAACGGACAAAGGTCAGCCACGACGAGTGCCTGGATGCACTCGCCGAAGGCTCAGCACAAGAACGAAGCAGTGACAGGCGCCCCGCCAATGGGCGCCCGCGCGGTCAGCGCATCACGATGGGCGCTGCATCTTGCAGCTCGCCTGCGCGGGCGTGGCAGCCTCTTGCGCCGTGAGCAGCTTGACGGGCTTGAAGCCCATATCGGTGCCGTCCACCTTGAACTTGGCATCCTTGGTGACTGTGGACACCACCACGGGCAGCAGGGCCTGGTGGTCATCGGCGCGCATGCTGATTTCGCCGATGGGGGTGGTGATCTTGGCGGTCTCGAGTGCGCGCGCAAAGGCGTTCACGTTGAACTTGCCGCCTTCCGGCTTCACGCGGCTCAGCGCGTCCCCCACCATGAGGAGGCCGAACACCGTCTGCGGGTCGGTGGCCACCGGCGCGCTGCCTGTTTTGGTGAGGTAGTCGTTGACGAACTTTTCGCCCTCTGCACCACCGGCCTCGGCATTGAAGGTGTGGGCAATGAAGTGGCCCACTGCCAGGTCACCCGCGTTGGCGATGTTGCCGGGCTGGTCAAGGAAGATGGTGCCAAAGCGGGTCTTGAGGCCCGCGGCGCGCGTGGCTTTCATGAGCAGCAGCAGGTCGTTGGACCAATTGCCGGTGATCACCGTGTCGGCCTTGGCCGCACCGATCTTGGCGACATAGGGGGCAAAGTCCTGAATGCGGTTGACGTCGTGCAGCGTTTTCTCCACCACCTGGTAACCCCCCGCTGCAGCGTTGTCCACCGTGGCCTGCTCCATGTCCTGGCCCCACGAGTAGTTCTGATTGATGGCGTACACACGTGTGCCCAGCGTGCCCGCACCCTTCATGGCCTGCACCAGCGCCTTGGTGCGCACCTGGGCGTTGCCGCTGAACCGGAAATGGTGGAAGTGGCACTTTTCACCGGTCAGCTCCAGCGCCTCCGCGCCCACATTGATGTAGACGATCTCCTTGCCGGGGTTGCGCAGGTTGTGCTTGCGCACGTCTTCGGTCAACTGGCCGCCCACGGCCGACGATGCGCCCTGCACGATCAGGTGCACACCGTCCGAGATGGCGGTTTTGAGCTTGTCGGCCGCGCCGGTGGGGCCACCCTGGTTGTCGTACTCCACCAGTTGCACAGGCTGGCCGTTCCAGCCGCCCTGCGCATTGATGCGGTCCACCGCATAGCGGGCCGCCGTGCGGTACATCAGGCCCGAGGCCGCTTGCGGGCCTGAGAGGGTCTCGATCACGCCGATCTTGACGGTCTGCGCAAACAAGGTGCCGCTGGCCGCCATACTGGCAGCCGCAATCGCGGTGGCGCCGAGGGTGTGGATCATCTTCATACAGTCTCCTTTTGTTGATATGGGGTCTACCGGATGCGTACCGGAGAAGGGGCTTCAGAGGTACTCAAGATTCCCGTCCACGCTGATCGCCTGGCCGGTGATGTTTCGGGCTGCCGGCGCGCTGAGGAACAGCGCGGTGGCGGCCACGTCTTCGGCGGTCACCATGCGGCGCAGCGAGATCTTTCGGAGGTATTCCTCGCGCATGGCCTCGGCGCTGATGCCGGCGGTGGAGGCGCGGGCGGCGATCACACCGCTCATGCGCTCGCCCTCCACGGTGCCGGGCAGGATGGCGTTGACCCGAATGCCCGAAGGGCCCAGCTCAATGGCCAGCGATTTCATGAGCCCCACCACCGCCCATTTGGTGGAGGCATAAGGCGTGCGGTAGGCATAGCCCAGACGCCCTGCCACCGAGCTCATCGCAATGATGGAAGGGCTGCGGTCGGACTGCCGCAGCAGCGGCACCGCTTGCCTTGCGAAGAGAAACTGGCTGTTCAGGTTCACGTCCAGCGTGCGCTGCCACTGGCTGGCACTGATGCTGTCGATGGCCCCGGTGGGCCCGGCAATGCCGGCGTTGTTGACGAGCACGTCCAGCCCGCCAAAGCTGCCCAGCACGTCGTCAAAGACCAGCGCCACGTCACGCTCGACCGACGCGTCGGCCACGGTGGCTGTCACGCCGGGCAACGACTGGGTCAGCCGGTCAATCGCAGTGCGGTCGATGTCGCAGACGTGCACGCTGGCACCCGCCTCGTTGAAAGCCCGCGCAATGGCGGCGCCGATACCGCTGGCCCCGGCGGTTACCAGCACGCGCAAACCGGGTTGCGGAGCCAAAGAGTTCAAGATGCTCATAAAGAAGGGAAGGAAGAACCGTGAGGGTGTCGCCGCCTCAGAGCGGCCGTTGCCCACACTGTCTCTGAGCGCGGCCCTCGCATCTATGTGAACGGCACACACCTGCAACCCCCATGTGGTGTGCACACTGAACTCCGTACAAACCCGAAGAGTCAGCACAAAACCTCCACCCAGGCACGCAAGAAGCCTCACACTGCGGTGCTTTTGGGCGAAGGCCCAGGCCAAGGAGAACGCGCGCATGAGGCCCGCCATGGAAGACAACGGTGCTGCCGCCACGGCCGGTGACCGCATCGGCGAATCGCTGATAGAACTGCTGCACCGGGCTGGGCCCGCTGAAGAACTGGCCGCCTGCCTGGCGCAGGTGGAAGCCCTGCCAGACAGCATGCCGCGCAAGGCCGATCTGCTGGAATTGGTGCGGATGGCCATGGCCGTGCGCAATCGGCTGGACGTGCAACACCAGCGCGAGAGCGGCATGCTGGCGGTGATCGAATCCGCGCGCGACCTGTCGAGCCGGCTGGACCTGCCCGAGCTGCTGCGCACTGTGGTGTCCCGCGCGCGCCGCCTGCTGGGCTCGCAAGTGGCCTGGCTATCGGCCTATGACGCGAGCCTGGACGCGTTCCATGTGCTCACGGCCGATGGCGCACTGGCGCGGGGCACCGGCGAGATGCTGGCCGGGCGCGAACTGGGCATCGTGAGCGTGGTGGTGCAGACCCGCCTGCCCTTCACCACCGCCGACTACCTGCACGACACACGTTTCCCGCATGACCCCAAGCTGGATGTGACATTCCGCGAGGAAGGCATTGCCGCCGTGGTGGGCGTGCCACTGCTGTGGGAGGACGAGGTGATCGGGCTGCTGTTTGTGGCCGACCGCTACCACCGCACCCACACGGCCCACAACATCTCCATCCTGAGCACGCTGGCCACGCACGCCGCCGTGGCCATCAAGAACGCCATGGCGTTCGAGCAGACGCAGGCGGCACTGCGCAGCGCGGAGGCCGCGCACGCCCAGATGGAGCGGCACGCGCAGAGCGTGCAGGCCGCCGCTGAGGCGCACGACCAGATGACCACCTTGCTGGCCAAGGGGGCGACGCTCACGTCGATCTGCCAGGCGGTGGCAGAGATCATGGAAGGCGAGGTGCTGGTGCTCGACGAGGTGGGCCAGGTGATGGGACGGGGCACGGCCCCTGGGTACGCCAGCCAGGGCGGCGAAGCCTATCGCCCGCATGGCGCGCACAGCGACGCGCTGGCGCGGGCGTTGGGCGAAAGCCGCCGCATTGGCCGGTCTGTAGTGGCCTATGAGGCAGAGGGTGAAACCTGCCGGCTCAACGCCGTGATCGGCGGCAACGACGTGCTGGGCGCCATGCTGCTGTTTCGCACTGCCGCGCTGGACGGCGTGGCCACACGCACCTTTGAGCGGTGCGCCAGCATCGTCGGCATCGTGCTGCTTTCGCGCGAACGCGCGGAGGCGTCACAAAGCCGTGACCTGTCGAGCCTGCTCAGAGGCCTGCTGGCGCCCAGGCAGGACGACCTGCATTTGCTGAGCGACCGTGCAGACCGCTTTGGCGTCGACCTGTCCCGCCCCACCACACTGCTGCTGCTGGAAACGCGCGCGCCCGAGTCGGGCTACCTCGTGCGGCGGTTGCGCTCGGCGCCGCTGGTGCCGCAGGCCTTGTTCGACGATATCGATGGTGTGACGACCATCCTGTGCGCGACCACACGCGCAGACGAAGTGCGCCGCACCATGGATGGCGCCGCCCGGCAGCATTTCGGAGCGGAATACGTGGGTGTTCTATCGCGGCCCATCGCGCAGGCTTCGGAGATTCCTGCCATCCATGCGTCACTGCGCCGCGCGCTGCCGGTGGCCTCGCGCATTGGCATGCGCGGCGCCATTGTGGGGCAGAACGAACTGGCGCTGTACTCCACGCTGTTTGAAACCCATGACCAGGCCAGCCTGCGTGCCTACCTGCACAACACCATCGGCGCGCTCATCACCCACGATGCGAAGCGCGGCTCGGAACTGGTGGCGACGCTGCTGGCTTATTTCGACTGCAACCAGAACGCCAAGGCAGCCGCAGAGCGGCTGGGCATCCACGTGAACACCATGCGGCAGCGCCTGGCCACGGCCGAGGGCCTGGTAGGCCACTGGGGCAATGCGCTGCGCGCGCTGGAAGTTCAGGTGGCGCTGAGGCTGTGGGTGCTGAGCGAAAGCGCTTGATGCGCAGGCCGCCATGCCGCCATGCCCCCTATGTAAGGGCAGAATTGAAAAAATGAAGCATTTTTGGCCTCTAGCGCTTACTGGATAGGCGCAGGCAGCTATCATTTTTGAATATCACACCAGCGAGGCGATCCCTCCTCTCCCTACTCCCGTCCCTACTCCTTGAACAGCGACTCGATCACGCCGCGCATCCATTGGTTGCCGGGGTCGCTCTCGAAGCGCCGGCTCCAGTGCAAGGCGACGGTGAAGTCGCGCAGTGGCAGTGGCGGCTCGATGATGGCGTAGCCGGCCTGGGCCGCAAAGGTGCGCGCGATGTTGCGCGGCATGACGACCGCCAGGTCGGTGCCGCGGACGATGGCGGGCAGTGCCATGAAATGCTCGGCCGTGAGGCGGATGCGGCCTTGCAGCTGCTGCATCTCCAGGATGCGCAAAGTGTCCGAGTGCGTGCGCACAGCCACAAACTCCAACTGGTGCAAGGCCTTGAGCAGCGCGGGGCCACTGCGCTTTTTTTCAGCGAAGGGGTGGCCCGCACGCAGCAGCAGCACATAGCGGTCTTTGAGAAGCTGCACACGCTGCGTGTCCTTGACCGTGGGCAAAAAGCCAAAGGCAAAGTCGATGGCGCCGCTGTCCAACCGCTGCGCAATCTCGCCGCGCGGCACGGGCAGTGTCTCCAGCCGCACCCCGGGTGCCTCGCGCCGCAATGCCCCCATCAGGTCCGGCAAAAAGCGGCCTTCGCCAATGTCGCTCA
>JBCNOJ010000256.1:0-7481 GCA_039593925.1 Acidovorax sp. | reverse complement strand
CCCGCCACGCTGCCCAGCAAGCCGCAGAACAGGTCCAGCGCCTCCAGTGCCAGCGGGTCGTTCGACTGCAGGGCCAGTTCCGTCACCTCGGCTGCGGTGCTGATCTCCTTGCCACCACGGTGAGCCAGCCGGCGCAGCGCGTGGTACAGGTCCACTAGGCCCGCGCCCGACACGGCACGCTCGGCGGAGACATGGCCATAGCGCTCCTGCAGGATGGCCAGCACATCGAACTCGCGCTGCGTGTGCACCGGCAGCGACACGTGCCCCCCTTCGCCTGACAAGGGCACGCCGTTGCTGGACCCCGGCGGGAAGACCAGGCCCGACACACCCAGCCCAGTGCCCGGGCCCAGCAGCGCAATCGCGGCACCTGGCACGGCTTCGCCGCCACCCACCTGGTGCAGCAGGTCGGGCGTGAGCAGCGGCAGCGCGAGTGCGAGCGCGGTGAAGTCGTTGATGACCACCAGCCGCTCGAAACCAAAGGCTTCCCGCACGGCGCGCTGCGAGAACGTCCAACTGTGGTTGGTCATGCGGATCGCATCGCCCGTCACCGGGTTGGCGATGCCAAATGCGGCCTCGCGCGGGGTGGGCACGCCCACCTCCTGGAGGTAGGCGGACAGGGCTGCATCCACGGTGGGAAATTGCGCGCAGGGCAGCACACGCGTGTCGTTCAGCGGGCCGTCCGGCGTGGCCTGCCAGGCCAAGCGAATGTTGGTGCCGCCGATGTCGGCAAGAAGGCGCAAAGGATGCATAACAGTGGGTCGTCAACAGGTCAGCGCCTTGTGGGGCGCTCGGGAGAGCCAGGCGGGCCCCGGGCTGCAGGCTGCGCCAAGGCGGCGAATGATTGCTACATTTTGTATAGCTATCAGCGCTTTATGGACAAGCGCAAGAGCCTCTTTTTACTTCAAATGCAAGGCGGCGCAAAGACCAAAGTCCTACGCGCGCGCCGTGCTTTGGTGTGCGAGGCCCCCACCCTGCCGCCCTACGCCTCAGGCGGCCACGCGCTCTTCCGACCGGGCATCGAACCAATGCGCGTGTGCGGGCGCCACCGTGAGGCCCACGTGGTCACCGGGCTTCACGCGGGTCTGCGCATCGGTGCGCAGCGTGACATGGCCGGCGGCGGTGTCCACCATCACGTAGGTGTCGGGGCCGGTGGGTTCCACCACGCTGACTTGGCCGCGCCACGGGGCATCGTCGCTCAGCTCCAGGTGCTCCGGGCGCACACCCAGCAGCAGCTCGGCGGCGCTGGTTGGCGGCACAAGCTGCAACGATGCACCTTCGATGCCGAACTGCCCTGCCGGCTGCGCGCCACCGCGCAGCAGGTTCATGGTGGGCGAGCCGATGAAGGTCGCCACGTAGGTGTTGGCCGGCCGGTTGTAGATCTCGTCGGGCGTGCCCAATTGCTGCACCACGCCGCCCTTCATCACCGCAATGCGCGAGCCCAGCGTCATGGCCTCGACCTGGTCGTGCGTGACGTACACGCTGGTGATGCCGCTGGCCTGATGCAGGCGCTTGATCTCGGCGCGCATCTCCACGCGCAGCTTGGCGTCCAGGTTGGACAGCGGTTCGTCAAACAAAAAGAGCTGCGGCTGGCGCGCCAGCGCCCGCCCCATGGCCACACGCTGGCGCTGGCCGCCCGAGAGCTGGCTGGGACGGCGGTCGAGCAGGTGGCTGATCTGCAGCATGGCTGCCACTTCGTCGATGCGCTTTTGGCGCTCGGCCTTGGGCATCTTGCGCATCTCCAGCGCAAAGCCGATGTTGTCCGCCACGGAGAGCGTGGGGTACAGCGCATAGCTCTGGAACACCATGGCGATGTCGCGGTCGCCCGGGGGCATGTCCACCACGTTCTTGCCACCGATGCGGATCTCACCTTCCGTGGGCTCGTCCAGCCCCGCGATGATGTTGAGCAGCGTGGACTTGCCGCAGCCGGAGGGCCCCACCAGGATGAGGAACTCGCCCGGAGCCACGTGGATGTCCACCTTGCGCAGCACCTCCACGCTCTTGTCGCCCTTGCCGAAGCGTTTGTTGATGCCTGCGATGTCGAGTGATGACGCCATGATCTCTACTTACCTTCTTAACCTTTGACGGCGCCGGCAGTGAGCCCGCGCACAAAAAACTTACCGGCCAGCACGTAGATCACCATCGTGGGCAGGCCGGCGATGATGGCAGCCGCCATGTCCACGTTGTAGGCCTTCACGCTGGAGCTGGTGTTGGCCAGGTTGTTCAGCCCCACCGTCACCGGCTTCGAATCTGTACCCGAGAACACCACGCCGAACAGGAAGTCGTTCCAGATGTTGGTGAACTGCCAGATCAGCGTGACCATGACGATGGGCGTGGACAGCGGCAGCACGATGCGCCAGAAGATCTGCCAGAAGCTGGCGCCGTCCATGCGGGCCGCGTTCACCAGCTCCTTGGGGATGGCCGCGTAGTAGTTGCGAAAGAACAGCGTGGTGCCCGCCAAGCCCGCCAGACAGTGCACCAGCACGAGCCCGGTGATGGAGCTGGACAGCCCCAGCCAGCCCAGCACCTGGCTCATGGGCAGCAACACCACTTGGAACGGCATGAACACGCCAAACAGCAGCAGGCCAAACAGCACATCGCTGCCGCGAAACCTCCACAGGCTCAGCACATAGCCGTTGACGGCGCCCCACACGGTAGAGATCAGCACGGCCGGCACGGCCATGGCCACCGAATTCATGAAGAAGGGGCGCAGGCCGTTGCAGTCCACGCCGGTGCAAGCGCTGGACCAGGCCGTGCCCCAGGCAGACCAGTTCAGCGAGCCCGGCAGCGCCAGCAACGAGGAGCTGCGGATCTCTTCGGCGTCCTTGAACGAGGTGACCAGCATGGCGTACAGCGGCAGCAGAAAGAACGCGGTGGCCAGGGCCAGCACGCCATAGACCAACAGGCGGCCCACGGACGGAAACACAGAGGGCTTAGCGGTCATGGGGTTTGCTCCGCAGTTCGCTGTAAAGGTAAGGAATCACCAGGGCCGCCACGGTGGCCAGCATCATGGTGGCGCTGGCCGCGCCCAGTCCAATCTGCCCGCGCGAGAACGACATGGTGTACATGAAGGTAGCGGGCACATCGGTAGCAAATCCGGGGCCGCCGGCCGTCAGCGCCATCACCAGGTCAAAGCTCTTGATGGCCAGATGCGATAGCACCATGAGCGTGGAGAAGAACACCGGCCGCAGCGCAGGCAGCACGATGCGCCAGTAAATGCGCGGCAGCGAGGCCCCATCGACCTGCGCGGCCTTGATGATGCTGTCGTCGATGCCGCGCAGCCCTGCCAGGAACAGCGCCATCGCAAAGCCCGCGCTCTGCCAGATGCCGGCGATAACCACGCAGTAAATGGCCATCTCGGTGTCCACCAGCCAGCCAAACTCGAAGTTGGGAAAGCCCCAGTCGCGCACCATTTTTTCGATGCCCAGGCCGGGGTTGAGCAGCCACTTCCAGGCCGTGCCCGTCACCACGAACGACAGCGCCATGGGGTACAGGTAAATCGTGCGCAGCGCGCCCTCGGCGCGGATCTTCTGGTCCAGCAGCACGGCCAGCACCACACCAATCACCAGAGAGCCACCCACATAGCCCACGCCAAAAATGCCGAGGTTCTTGAGGGCCACCCACCAGCGGTCCATCTCCCACAGGCGCTCGTACTGCGCAAGGCCGGCCCATTCATAGTTGGGCAGCATGCGCGACGCCGTGAGGCTAAGCACGCCGTTCCAGACCATGAGGCCGTAAATGAAGGCGAAGCCGAGCACAAAGGCGGGTGCCACGACCAGCTTGGGCAGCCAGGATTCAAAAGAGTGTTGGGTCGTCATTGCAAAAGATCTATCGGGTGCATACGCTGCCAGTGGCGCTCAAGGGTTAAGGCGGCCACACGGCCCGCCCATCGCCATTCCAGCCATCCTGTGATTCATCAATTCATTCTTCCGTCCATTGGTCCATCAATCCATCGGTCCCACGTACCGGTGGCATCTGGGGTATCCGGAGTGGTTCAGGTGCTCATACAAGCAAAAAAGGGGGGCACGCACAGAGTGCCCCCCAAGAACAAAGTCACCTCTGACTAACTCGCTTTCTCACTCGCACTCCCTCTCTCATGGTTTTGTGGCCATGGCTTACCACCACACCTCGTACTGCACGCCCACCAGCGTGCGGGAGGTCTTGCCACCAGCGCCAAACGTCGCGGCATTCGCCACGGCTGCGGCCTGGTTCCAGTTGGCCTTGGTCACATACAGGCGCAGCTCGGGGCGCGACCAGAAGTCTTCGCTCAGTGCCAGTGCGCCCGCCAGCGTGGCCTTGGACAGGCGCTGGTCTGGCCCGGCGCCCTTGCGCGTGGTGGTGGACAACTCCGCCAGCATCTTGAAATGCTTGGTGAAGGCATACGAGCCCCGTGCACCCAAAGAGAAGTCCTTGGTTTCCACACCCGTCACGTCGGCCTTGTTGGTCTGGTAGCCAATCAGCGCCTGGCCGCCGAAGGGGCCACTTTGCCAGTTGATGGAGTCCGCAATGCGCACCACACGCTTGCCGGGGGTTAGGCCGTCTATCGCTTCGAACTGGCCATCGATGCGGGCATGGCCGCGCGACGTCTGCAGGAACAGGGCGTTGCTCATGCCCGGCAGCAAAAAGTCCTTCTGGTTGTGCGAGATGGAGATGCCCGAGCCCGAGCCGCCGTTGGCCTGGTTCTTGCCGTTCACCGCTGTCAGCAGCACGCGCAGCTTGCCGCCGGGGTTGGTGTTGATCTCGGACAGGTCGGCGTTGATACGCTGGGCCTTCACGTTGTTCGGCAGGTTGCCGTCAAACTTGTCGCCGGTGAACACGCCCACACCCAGCTTCATGCCGCCCACCGGAATGTCGGTGACGCCTGCGCCGATGTTGTCGCCATAGTTCATCAGGAAGTAGTCCACGATGTGCACGTCCTGAATCCGCAGACGGCGCTGGCCCACCCAGAACTTGGCCTCTGGCGAGAATGAGAACCCGCTCATTTCCACGTAGGCCTGCTCGGTGCTGATATCGCCACTGCCCCATTTGGCGGGCATATAGTTCACCTTCCACTTGATGCCGCCGGTCTCGAAGCCGCGTGCGAAGTTCACTTCGATGCCGTTGTCGCCCTCGTTCCCCAGGCGGTACTTTTGCAGCTCACCGCCCAGGCCGATGTGGCCCTTGACACCGTCCGAGTGGTTGAACACCGGGCCACCGCGCGAGTAGCCGTTGAACTCAAAGCCTGCCACTTCCATGGCAAACGCGCCATTCGCGCATGCGGCGGCCAAAGCCACCGCCGTGAGGCGGTTTCTTGTCTTCATGATGGGATCCCTCTGGTTGATTTCGGCGCGTGCGGTGCGGCCGCCACGGCGGCCTGCACGCGTCCTGTTTTCTTACTTGGTTTTCGCGGCGGTCGCGATCTTCTTCATGGCATCGGCGACGGTGATCTTGTCGTCGTTCCAGAACTGGCTCACCACATCCTTGATGGCGCCTTCGGTGGCGGGTGCGATGGCCATGCCGTGGGCCGCGCTGGGCACCAGGCCGCCGCTTTTGGCGGTGTCTACAAAGTCCTTGGCCGAGGCCTTGGCGCAGTCGTCGAACTTGTCCATGGGCATTCCGGCGCGCACCGGGATAGAACCCTTGTTCAGGTTGAAAACTTCCTGAAAAGCCGGGCTCATGATGGCGCTGGCCAGGTCGCTCTGCGCCTTCTGCGCAGCCGCGTCCTTGAGCTTGAACAGGATGAACGAGTCGACATTGAACGTGAACGCATTGGCCGAGCCCGGCGCCGCAGCGCACAGGAAATCCTTGCCCGGGGCCTTGCCTGCCGCCAGGAACTCGCCCTTGGCCCAGTCACCCATCAGCTGAAAGCCCGCCTTGCCCTGGATGAGCATGGCCGTGGCCAGGTTCCAGTCGCGGCCGGGTGCGCCGGGGTCGGTGTAGCCCTTGATGCGGCGGAAGGTTTCAAGCGACTTCTTCATGGTGTCGCTGTTGATGGCCTTGTCGTCCAGCTTGACCAAGGCATCCTGGTAGAACTTGGCGCCGCCCACACCCAGAACCACCGATTCGAAGGTGGTGAAGTCCTGCCAGTTCTGGCCGCCGTGCGCCACGGGCACAAGGCCTGCGGCCTTGAGCTTGTCGGCCGCCGCAAAGAACTCGTCCCAGGTCTTGGGCATGGCGGCGACGCCAGCCTTCTTGAGCGCGTCGGCACTGCCCCACATCCAGTTCACGCGGTGCACATTCACCGGTGCCGCCACGTAGGCGCCCTTGTACTTCATCACATCGGCGACCACCTTGGGCAGCAAGTCATCCCACTTCTCGGCCTTGGCCAAGCTGTCCATGTTGGCCAGCACGCCTTCAGCAGCCCATTCCTGGATGGCGGGGCCCTTGGTCTGCGCCGCCGAGGGTGGGTTGCCCGAGATCACGCGGCTCTTGAGCACCGTCATGGCGCTGTCGCCGCCGCCACCAGCCACGGCGAAGTCGCGCCAGGTGTGACCCTTGCCCTGCATGATCTTCTTGAGCTCGGCCACCGACTTGGCCTCGCCGCCCGAGGTCCAGTAGTGCAGGACCTCGACCTCCCCCGCGCTGGCCGACATCGCCGCCGCCAGGCCCACCGCCACCACGGCGATTTTTGTCATTTTCCACATACCCTTGTCTCCTCGATGTTTGAACCCGTTGGGTGCGCCGCCATCCGTGCGTTCAGCGCAGTCAGTACTTTAATTACAATAATTAATGCTCTTATCAGGACTTTCCCGAATGTGGGTTACATCCCAACACGGGAGGCCCGTTATCCGATTACAGCGCACAGAACGCGTCCGCACGTGGTCCGAAACGCCTCGACGCAAGGGGCTTTGTTATGCTCAAACCCATGGCCACGATCCTGATTGTTGAAGATGATGCGCTGCTCCTGGATGCCCTTTCCGGGCAGCTGCAGCAGCTGCAATTTGGGGTTCGTACCGCCAGCACCGTGGCCGACGCCAAAGCCCTTTTGCAAACCCAGGCGGTGGACGGAATCATTCTGGACCTGGGCTTGCCTGGCGCCGACGGCATGGACCTGCTGACCTGGGCGCGCATCCACATTGCCGGCCTACCCGTGCTCATCCTGACCGCCCGTGACGGCGTGGACGACCGCGTGCGCGGCCTGAACGCAGGGGCCGACGACTACATCACCAAGCCCTTCAACATGCAGGAACTGCAGGCCCGCCTGCAGGCCATGCTGCGCCGCGCGCGGCAGCCGGCCTTCACGCAGGCCAGCACCGCGGCGGGTGCACAGCACACCACGGTGGGGCCGCTGGTGCTGGACCACACCGCGCAGACCGCGGCCCTGAACGGCGACACACTGGAGCTGACCCAGCGCGAGTGGGAGCTGCTGGTGCTTCTGGCCCACCGAGTCGGCGAAGTTGTTACGCGCGATGACGTGCTCGCAGCTTGGCGCGCCAGCCCCGCAGACCCAGGCCAAGCCGCAGCGCCACTGGCTTCCAACGCGCTGGAGGTATACGTACACCGCC
>JBCNOJ010000255.1:0-7486 GCA_039593925.1 Acidovorax sp. | reverse complement strand
CTGCTGGGGCTGCGGGGGCTGCGGGGGCCGACGCAGAGACTTCGGCAGGGGCTGGTGCAGCCACCGGCGCGGGGGCGTCGGCCGCCACTGGCGCGCTGAAGTAGCTGCGGCGCGGCGCTTCGTCCTGCGTGGCGGCGGTGCTGGCTGCCTCTGGTTCCGTCGCCGCGGCAGCTGCGGCATCGGCGGCGGGTGCGCTGCCGTTGTCACGAGGACCGCGGTCGCCCCGTTCGCGGCGGTCGCGGCCATAGCGGTCACGCGAGCGGCGTTCGCGGCGCTGCTCTTCGCTGGCAGGTGCGTCGTTGCCGGTCAGGTCGAGGTCTGGCAAAGAAGCCAGCGGCGCGGTGTCGACAAAGTCGGAGGACGCTGCTGCGGGTGTAGCGCTCTCTTGGGCATCCACCTCGCGCGGTGCGCGTTCGCCGCGTTCAGGGCGTTCACCGCGCTCTCCACCCCGACCACCGCGGTCGCCACGTTCGCCACGTTCGCCACGTTCGCCACGTTCGCGGCGTGGGCCACGGTCGCCACGGGCTGGCTGTTCGCCGCTGTGCTGGTGATTGCCGTTCTGGCCGCTGCCGTTCGGGGCTTCCACTGTGGCCTGTGCGCCAGCGGAGTCACCGTTCATCCCGGCCGCCTGATGGCGAGGCTCCGCATCGCGGCGTGGCCGGCCGCCATCGCGGCCATTGCGTCCTTCACGCCCTTCTCGACCTTGGTTGTTGTCGCGTACTTCGCCTTCGGGGCGCTGTGCAGCATCCCGGTTTGGACGGTTCTCGGCGTCGCGGGGGCCACGGCCTTCTGCAGGGCGCTCGCCACGGCGGCCGCGGCCCTCGTTGATGGCGCCTTCGCGGTTGCCGTTGCCATCACGGGGTTGCCCGTCACGGCCGCCGCCATCGCGCCCACCGCGGCGGCCACGGCCTTCGCCATTGCGTCCGTCACGGCGCGGTTCGCCGCGGCCTGCCGCAGCGGGTGCCGCAGCCGGTGCCGGTGCTGCCACGGGTGCGGGGGCTACGGGCGTGTCGCCAAAGCCGAACAGGCTCTTGAGCCAGGCAAAGAAGCCTTGTTCCTGCGGGGCTGCCGGCGCGGGTGCTGCGGTCGGGGCCGGTGCGGGCGCGGGCGTTGCACCACGCGGCGGCTGGCCAGCGCGTTGCGGGCGTGCCGCCCCTTCGGGGCGGGGCTCGGCCAGGGGCGCAGGTGCATCGGGCAGCACGCCCTTGATCACCGGGGTTTGCTTGTTGGTGGGCTCTTGCGAGCGGCGGGTTACCGCCGTAGGGTCTTCAAACTCTTCGGCCAGCTTGTAGCTGGCGTCCAGGTGGTCCAGGCGCGGGTCGTCGTGCTTGAGGCGTTCCAGCTTGTAGTTGGGCGTTTCCAGCGTCTTGTTGGGCACCATCAGTACGGCCACGCGCTGCTTGAGTTCGATCTTGGCGATCTCGGTGCGCTTTTCGTTCAGCAGGAACGAAGCCACTTCCACCGGCACCTGGCAGTGCACGGCGGCGGTGTTGTCCTTCATCGATTCTTCTTGAATGATGCGCAGGATCTGCAGGGCCGAGGATTCGGTGTCGCGGATGTGGCCCGAGCCGCCGCAGCGGGGGCAGGGGATGGACGAGCCTTCGGACAGCGCAGGCTTGAGGCGCTGGCGGCTCATTTCCATGAGGCCGAACTTGCTGATGGTGCCGAACTGCACGCGGGCACGGTCCTGGCGCAGCGCATCGCGCAGGCGGTTCTCGACCTCACGGCGGTTCTTCGACTCTTCCATGTCGATGAAGTCGATCACGATCAGGCCGCCCAGGTCGCGCAGGCGCATCTGGCGGGCCACTTCGTCGGCGGCTTCCAGGTTGGTGCGGGTGGCGGTTTCTTCGATGTCGCCGCCCTTGATGGCGCGGGCCGAGTTGACGTCGACGGACACCAGCGCTTCGGTGTGGTCGATCACGATGGCGCCGCCGGAGGGCAGGCTCACAGTGCGGGCGTAGGCCGACTCGATCTGATGCTCGATCTGGAAGCGGCTGAACAGCGCGGCGTCGTCGCGGTAGCGCTTCACGCGGGCGGCATGCTCGGGCATGACGTGCGCCATGAACTGGTGCGCCTGCTCATAGATGTCGTCGGTGTCGATGAGGATGTCACCGATATCGTTGTTGAAGTAGTCGCGGATCGCGCGAATGACGAGCGACGATTCCTGATAGATCAGGAAGGCGCCCTTGCCACCCTTGGCGGCGCCGTCGATGGCGTTCCAGAGCTTGAGCAGGTAGTTCAAGTCCCACTGCAGCTCGGGCGCGCTGCGGCCGATGCCGGCCGTGCGGGCGATGATGGACATGCCGTTCGGGTACTCCAGCTGGTCCATCGCCTCCTTGAGCTCGGCGCGGTCCTCGCCCTCGATGCGGCGCGAGACGCCACCACCCCGAGGGTTGTTGGGCATCAGCACCACGTAGCGGCCAGCCAGGCTGATGAAGGTGGTCAGGGCCGCGCCCTTGTTGCCGCGCTCTTCCTTTTCAACCTGGACCAGCAGTTCCTGGCCTTCCTTGATGACTTCGTTGATGCGGGCCTGGCTGGGCGAGACGCCGGGGGCAAAGTACTGGCGGGAGATTTCCTTGAAGGGCAGGAAGCCGTGGCGGTCTTCGCCGTAGTCGACGAAGCAGGCTTCCAGCGAAGGCTCGACACGCGTGACGACAGCCTTGTAGATGTTGCCCTTGCGCTGCTCGCGCCCTTCAATTTCAATTTCGTAGTCGAGGAGCTTTTGTCCGTCGACGATGGCCAGGCGCCGTTCTTCGGCCTGCGTGGCGTTGATGAGCATCCGCTTCATTATGCGATTCCTTCAATGTGTCGAGAGCAGCAGCGTTACAGCCAGCCTGACCAGCAGGGAGGGCTGCGTGGGCTGCTGCCCACAGTTTCCAAACCAATACAACAAGCTCTACAGGAGCTGTGAATGCCTGGACTGACGCATCGAAACGAAGGGAATTGCCGGGGATGCCAAGGGTTTGCTGCGCTCTAGTGCAGCAATGAAAGGCAGGGGCGCGTGGATGGGGGCGAGTGGTAAGAGCGCAGCTTTGCTATTGACAAAATAGCTGATTGCGCTTGCTGGCTGGGCGCTAAGGGCGGATTTGAGCATGCAGTCGGGGGCAACAGCCACCGCCACAAGGTCAACATCCATGCCATCAACAACCACATGCTCGCTTTGATCCGCTGGCAGGCTGCGCCCGGGTGGGGTGCATCTGCCAGCTTGGGGGATTCCGTATCAGTGTTTCAATCTGTCAGCCCTCCGCGTGGCATGCGGGCCACCACAGGCATCTGGCCTGCAATCTGCGCGCACGACACCCGTTGGCATCGACCTGCCTGCACGAGAGAAAGGGTTGCGTGGACTAAACTCCAGACAAATCAACCACTTACATGACAACGCGCAGGTGAAACACATTATAGGGGCCAAACCGCCCACCGCCCCTGCGGGGCTTCCCGCAGCCCGCATGGTCGAGGTCGATGAAGACTCTGCAGGCCAGCGGCTCGACAACTTTTTGATACGCCACTTGAAGGGTGTGCCAAAAACGCATGTCTACCGCATCATCCGCAGCGGCGAGGTGCGCATCAACAAGGGCCGCGTAAGCGCCGACACCCGCGTCGAGGCGGGTGACCTGGTGCGCCTTCCGCCCGTGCGCATTTCCGACAAAGTGGCCGACAAAGCCGAGCGCCCGGCGCCCGCCCGCGAATTCCCCATCCTGCTCGAAGACGAGCACCTGATTGCCATCGACAAGCCCGCGGGCGTGGCGGTGCATGGCGGCAGCGGCGTGAGTTTTGGAGTGATCGAACAGCTGCGCCAATCCCGGCCGGGCTCCAAATTTTTGGAGCTGGTGCACCGGCTGGACCGCGAAACCTCGGGCATCCTGCTGGTGGCCAAGAAGCGCTCGGCCCTCACCCACCTGCAGGACCAGTTCCGCGAGCGCGAGACCGGCAAGACTTATCTGGCCTTGGTTACCGGCACTTGGCCCGCCAACAAGAAGGTGATCGATCTGCCACTGCACAAATATTTGCAGGCCGATGGGGAGCGCCGCGTGCGCGTGACCACCGCCGACGACCCGGACGGCATGCGCTCCATCACCCTGGTCAAGGTGCGCAGCACAGCTCCAGCCAGGCCGGAACAGGGCTTGCCTGCCATGTCGTTGCTGGAGGTGACCATCAAGACCGGCCGCACCCACCAGATTCGGGTCCATCTGGCCAGCCAGGGGCATCCCATTGTGGGCGACGACAAATATGGTGACTTTGACTTGAACAAGCGCCTTCAAAAGCTGTCGCTCAAGCGCATGTTCCTGCATGCATGGCGGTTACAGTTCAATCACCCGGCCTCTGGCGAGCGCGTTGCCCTGAACGCAGAACTGCCCGCCGAACTGGCCGCTTTCCTGCCTGGACCCGCCTGATGCCTTCCACCCGTTCCCGCCGTTTTGACCTCATCGCTTTTGATTGGGACGGCACCCTCTACGACTCCACCGCCATCATCGTGCGCTGCATTCAGGCGGCGGTGCGCGACGTGGGGGGCACCGTGCCCACCGACAAGGAGGCTGCATATGTGATCGGCATGGGCCTGATGCAGGCGCTGGCCCATGCGGCGCCGGATGTGCCGCCCGAGAAGTACACGGAGCTGGGCAACCGCTACCGCTTCCATTACCTCCAGCACCAGGATGACCTGAGCCTGTTTGACGGCGTGTTGCCTTTGCTGAACGACCTGCGCGAACAAGGCCACCTGCTGGCGGTGGCCACTGGCAAAAGCCGTCGCGGGCTGGACGAAGCTTTGCACACGGTTCAACTCAAGGGCGTATTCGATGGCTCGCGCACGGCCGATGAGACGGCAGGCAAGCCACATCCGCTGATGCTGCAGGAGCTGATGGCCGAATTTGACGTACCGCCTGAGCGGTTGCTGATGATTGGCGACACCACCCATGACCTACAGATGGCCGTGAACGCCGGCTGTGCGAGTGTCGGCGTGAGCTACGGCGCGCACGAGCCCGAGGTCTTCCACGCCTTGGGCCCGCTGCATGTGGCGCATGCGGTGGCCGAACTGCGTGACTGGCTGCTGCGCAATGCGTAGGCCGTGCACACCGAAAGGCCTTTTGTGAACGCTTCCGAAGAGCAGAGCATTGCCCTTTGCAACAGTGCCGATCTGGTGAACGGCGGCGCAGCCGTGGCCTTCGACGTGGTGTATGCGGGCCAAACTTGCCGTGCGTTTGCCATTCGCTACCAGGGCTTGCCGCATGCCTACCTGAACCGCTGCACCCACGTCCCCATGGAAATGGACTATCAGGAAGGACAGTTTTTTGACGACACCGGCCAGTGGCTTCTGTGTGCCACCCACGGCGCGGCTTACTTGCCCCATACGGGCGAGTGCGCCGGTGGGCCCTGCCGCGGCGGATTGGTAAAAATTGTCTTGTCTGAAAGCGAAGGTGTGGTGCACTGGCATACTGCACAGCACCTGAAGCCCCTGGAGTTTTAAACCCGCACGGATTTTGGGAAGAACCTCACTACGCTGACGCCCGCGTCTGCACCGTGACAGGACGCAACACATGACCGACCCCCATCAGCCCGGATCTTCGGGTTTTGATCCAAAACACAATCCAGCGCCCGATCTGTGGGCGCAAACAGCTATTAATTCAGGAGCATCTGTGAGCGACTCATCGCGTGAACCCGGGTGGGAGCGCGCCACGCTGGAAAAGCTGGCCTTTGCCACCCTTCAAGAACAGCGCAGCGCCCGCCGCTGGAAGATTTTCTTTCGGCTTGCGTGGTTGTTGTTGATCGCGGGAATCGCGTTCATGGCTTTGCGCCAATCGTCGCCCGGCGCCAGCAAGAGCACGCCGCACACCGCGGTGGTGGACATCAAGGGCGAGATTGCCAGCGGCGCCGAAGCCAGTGCGGAGTTTGTGGTGGCCGCCATGCGCAGCGCGCTGGAGGACGAAGGCTCGCAAGCTCTGGTGTTGCTCATCAACTCACCGGGTGGCAGCCCCGTGCAGGCCGGCATCATCAACGACGAAATCGTGCGCTTGAAGGCCAAGCACAACAAGCCCATCTACGCCGTGGTCGAGGAAACCTGTGCCTCGGCCGCTTACTACATTGCCGCTGCAGCCGACGACATCTACGTGGACAAGGCCAGCATTGTGGGCAGCATCGGCGTACTGATGGATGGTTTTGGCTTTACCGGCACCATGGAAAAGCTGGGCGTGGAGCGCCGCCTGCTCACAGCGGGCGAAAACAAGGGCTTTCTCGACCCCTTCAGCCCGCAGACTGAAAAGCAGCGTGCCTACGCGCAGACCATGCTCGACCAGATCCACCAGCAGTTCATCGCCGTGGTCAAGGCCGGGCGGGGCGACCGCCTCAAGACCACACCCGACACCTTCAGTGGGTTGTTCTGGACCGGCCAGCAGGCGGTCGAAATGGGGCTGGCCGACAAGCTGGGCAACCTCGACTACGTGGCGCGCGAAGTGGTCAAGGCCGAAGAGATCATCGACTACACCCGCCGCGACAACGTGGCCGAGCGCTTGGTCAAGCGGTTTGGTGCGTCGATTGGCGTGGGCGCCGTCAAGTCGCTGTCGCTCGCAGGCCCGCAATTGCGCTGAGGTATTTGGGTTTTCCTCCCTGGTTATTTGGCATCGAGGGTGAAGTAGCGAAAAGGTGTGGCAGTGCCTGAGCACGGGTGGTAGCCATGGGCCCGTTCCCAGAATAAAAAGCCCCGGCAGGATGTTTCTGCCGGGGCTTTTTTTGCTGAATGCGCGACTTGCTGGCGTTGAGGTTTTTTACGCGATTAAGCATAAAAACAGGTGGTGGCGCTTATCTGGCAAGCGCTGAATGCTATCAAAGTTGAATTTTTGATTGAGGTTGATTCAGCGCCCTAACGCAAACACCACGGGCGTGCGGTTGTCGGGGGGCGCCGGATGCTGGCGCCATTGGTGCACGGGCTGGCTGCGGATGCGGGCCTCGGGCAATGTCAGGCCGCTTGCGAGTGCCAGGCGTGTGGAGGGCTGCAGCGTTTGCACCAGCGCCTGCCACAACGCAGCGTTGCGGTAGGGGGTTTCGATGAAAAGCTGGGTCTGTCCCGTTCGCAGGGCCAGGGTTTCCAGTTCTTTGATGCGGTGGGTGCGCTCCTGGCTGTCCTGCGGCAAATAGCCAACGAAAGCGAAGTTCTGCCCATTGAGCCCGCTGGCCGCCAGCGCCAACAGCAGCGACACCGGGCCTACCAACGGAACCACGGCAATGCCCAGATCGTGGGCCGCGCGCACCACCGAAGAGCCCGGGTCGGCCACCGCGGGCATGCCTGCTTCGCTGACCAGGCCCATGTCGTGCCCCGCCAGCGCGGCGGCAAGCAGCGGCTTGGCATCAAAAGCTGCCGACCCCTTGCTGCCATGGTCCCCTTTTTTGTGGACCTCGCGCGGCAGTTCCGTGATCTGCTGCTGCTGCAAAGCGGTGCCCAAGGGGTAAAGGGCGTCCACACGCTTGAGGTACGCGCGGGTGCTTTTGGCGTTCTCGC
>JBCNOJ010000254.1:0-7493 GCA_039593925.1 Acidovorax sp. | reverse complement strand
AGGCCAGGAAGGTCACCATCACCGCCACGGGGTTGCCGGGCAGGCCGAACAGTACGGCGCCGTTGTGTGATGGGTCGATATCATTTTGATAGCTGCTAGCGCTTGATGGATAAGCGCTGGAGGCCGATTTGGCTTGATTTTTTTCGCTCGCAATGCGTCCTACGGCCATAGGGCGGCCCGGGCGCATGGCGATGCGCCAGAAGGCCACGTCGCCCAGCTTTTTCATCATGGTGCGGGTGTGGTCGGCCTCGCCCACACTCACGCCGCCGCTGGTGATGATGGCGTCGGCCTGCTGGGCTGCCTGGCGGAAGGCGGCCTCCAGCAGCGCGGGCTCGTCACGCACCACACCCAGGTCGATCACCTCCACGCCCATGCGCGTGAGCAGGCCGAACACGGTGTAGCGGTTGCTGTCGTACACCGCGCCTTCGCGCGGCGCCTCGCCCAGGCTCAGGATCTCGTCGCCGGTGGAGAAGTACGCCACGCGCAGGCGGCGGACCACCGTGACGGTTGGCAGGCCCAGGCTGGCCACCAGGCCCAGGGCGGCAGGCGTCAGCAGCTCGCCACGGGCCAGGGCCACGCGGCCTTCCATGATGTCCTCGCCCTTGAAGCGGCGGTTGTCACCGGTGCGCAGCACATCGGCGGCGATGGTGATGTAGCCGTCGGCAGCGGCGGTGGTGAACTCCTGCGGCACCACGGTGTCCAGCCCCGCGGGCATGATGGCGCCGGTCATGATCTTCACGCATTCGCCCGCAGCCACGGTGCCCGCCCAGGCCTTGCCGGCCAGCGCGGTGCCCACCACGCGCAGCTTGAGCGGCTGCCCGGGCACCAGTTGCGCGCCCGCAAAGGCGTAGCCGTCCATGGCCGAGTTGTCGTGAGGCGGCACGCTGACGGGCGAGATCACGTCCTGCGCCAGCACACGGCCCAGTGCGCTGAACAGCGGCAGCACTTCGGCGGCGGTGACGGGCTCGACCAGCCGATCCAGAAACTGGTTCACATCCGCAGCGCTCAGGGCCTGCGGGTCGTAGCCTTGCAGCTCGGCGGCAATCTGGGCAATGGTTTTCATGGGTGGGATTGGCTTGAATTCAGTGGGAGAGCAGCCGCACCATGTGCAGCTTGTCGTAGCCCACGCCATCCACCACGATGGCGTTGGGCAGCAGGCCCCAGGCGCGGAACCCGGCCCGCTCGTACAAGCGCACCACGTGGTGGTTGGACGCGGTGACGGCAAGCACCAGCTGGGTCAGCCCCGGCACCTGGCCGACGGCTTGCACGCAGGCCTCCACCAGCATCCGGCCAATGCCCCGGCGCTGCGCAGCGGGCGACACCATCATCCCCACCACCACGGCGCAGTGGCGTTGCTTGGTGCGTTGTTCGCGCTCGCAACCCAGGCAACCGAGCAACTGGCCCGCCGTGTCAAAGGCGCCCAGAAAGAACTGGCCGGACTCCAGCGCGCCAAACCGCGCCACGTACTCGCTGGCATCGCGGCCCACGGAGGATTCGTAGTCCGAGGTGAAAGCGTCCGGCGCCGTGCGCAGTGCCTCGTCGCGCAGGGCCTTGTAGGCCACCGCATCGGCGGCGACCAGGGGGCGGATGTGTACCGCGCCAGCATCCACTGCGTCCACTGGGGGGCGATGGTTCATGGGGTGAGTGGGCGGCTTAGGCCTGGGGCGCGCTGCTGCTTTCCAGCGCGTGCAGCTCGGCCAGCGTGTTGGCGTTGAAGAAGGCCTGGGGGTCGTCGCCCGGCTGGTCAAAGGGCACGATGGTGCAGCGGTGCTGGCCGGTCCACGCGTCGATCTTGCGGCCACCGGCCTGGGTGAAGGCGACCAGGCTTTCGAGCAGGTCCACGCGCAGCAGGCAGAACACCGGCTGCGGGCGCACGTTGATGTGGCCCTGGCCGTCGTCTTCGGGCGCTGCGGCCATGGCAATGTCGGCACCCTCGGCGTCTGCCGCGGCCGCCAGGCGCTGGGCGAGGTCCAGCGGAAACAGCGGCGTGTCGCAGGGCACCGTCAGCAGCCAGGGCGTTTCGCAGCGCTCCAGCCCGGTCAGAAATCCCGCTAGGGGCCCGGCGTAGTCGGTCAGCACGTCGGGCCACACCGGCGTGCCAAAGGCTTCGTACGCGGCCAGATTGCGGTTGGCGTTGACCATCACGTTGCCCGTCTGCATCTGCAGCCGCATCAGCGTGTGCAGGGCCAGCGGCAGGCCGCGAAAGTTCTGCAGGCCTTTGTCCACCCCGCCCATGCGGGAGCCGCGACCCCCTGCGAGGACTAGGCCGGTGATGTCTTGGGTTTCAATCATTTTTTGTAAGGTTAAGGCTCATGCAGCGAGCACCGCCCAGGCCCTGGCAGCCAAGCAAGGGCCGCCCCGCAGCGAGGGCTGCGTCCCCCTTCCCGCGCGCAGCGCGAGAGGAGGGGGAAGGCGCCGAAGGCGACTCAGGGGGTGGCGTCACGTGCTATCCGCCGATGTAGCTCATCTCAACGCGGCGCGCCCCCTGGCCGGTGTCGGTGGGCAGGCTGCTGCGCAGCTCGGAGTAGCGGTCGTTGCGCTGCTGCCAGATGGGGGCGATGGCCGAGGCAATGTCGGCATCGCTTGCGCCGCCGCGCAGCAGGCTGCGCAGGTCGTAGCCCTGAGTGGCAAACAAGCACAGGTAGAGCTTGCCTTCGGTGGACAGGCGCGCGCGGTTGCAGTCGTGGCAGAAGGCCTGGGTCACGCTGCTGATCACGCCCACCTCGCCCAGTGCCGGGTCGTGCTTGCCTTGCGCATCGGCATAACCCCAGCGCTCGGCGGTTTCGCCGGGGCTACTCGGGTCCAGCGGCACCAGCGGCAGTTCGGCACGCAGGCGTTCGATGAGTTCGGCCGAGGGCAGCACCTCGTCCATGCGCCAGCCGTTGGTGGCGCCCACGTCCATGTATTCGATGAAGCGCAGCGTGGTGCCGGTGCCGCGAAAGTGCCGCGCCATGGGCAAGATCTCGTGGTCGTTGGTGCCGCGCTTGACCACCATGTTGACCTTGATGTGCGAGAGGCCCGCTGCATGCGCGGCCTCGATGCCGGACAGCACATCGGCCACCGGAAAGTCCACATCGTTCATGCGGCGAAAGATGGTGTCGTCCAGGCCGTCGAGGCTCACCGTCACGCGGTTCAGGCCGGCATCTTTCAGTGCCTGGGCCTTGCGCGCGAGCAATGACCCGTTGGTGGTGAGCGTGAGGTCGGGCGCCACGCCATCCACGGTGCGCAGTTGGGCCAGTTGCGCCACCAGGTCTTCGAGGTTCTTGCGCAGCAGGGGCTCGCCGCCCGTCAGGCGGATCTTGCGCACGCCATGCGCCAGAAAGAGCCTTGCCAGCCGCGTGATTTCCTCAAAGCTCAGGAGCGCCCCGTGCGGCAGGTAGGGGTAGTCCTTGTCGAACACTTCCTTGGGCATGCAGTAGTTGCAGCGGAAGTTGCAGCGGTCCGTCACGCTGATGCGCAGATCGCGCAGCGGGCGGCCCCGCGTGTCTGCCAACAAGCCGTTGGGCACGGTGGTGCGTGTGGGCACCAAGGCTGCCAGCGAGGACAGGCGTTCATCGACCAGCGGGATCACGCGTTCGGACATGGGCGGGCAGGTGGTTTCAGGCGACGGGGCTGTGGGTAGAAGGGTGCATTTTCTCACCGGGCGGTACGGCGCTGAAGCTGGCCCGCGTATGGGGGCGGGCCCTGCCAGGGAGCTTGCACGGGCCAGTGTGTCAGGTTTTCCCAGGGCCGGGGGCAAGGCCCTGGGAAAACCCCGCAGCCACGCGGGCGGAGAGTGAGGGGGCTAGTCCCCGTCGGCCAGTGGTTCCGTGAAGTCCGTCAGTTGGCGCCCGCGCCCGACCAGCACCAGGCGTGTGTCCAGGGCCGTGTAGAAACCTGGCGATGGAGGCCATGCCAGCGCCTTCACCCGCTTGTGCTGCCCGATGCGCACCGCGGCCAGTTCGTAGTCTCGCGCCAGCGCCATCCACAAACCGTGGGCGCCTGCCGATTGCCGCGCGCCGGTCATCAGGTTTCGGCCCGAGTCCAGCCACCAGCGGTAGATGGCCGTGGCAATGCCCATGCGCCGGTAGCCGTGCGCCACCTTGGTGTGGGGCGCCCGCAGGTGGCGGTCGGTGCGCCGATCCACCTCGACCAGCCGGTTGAACACGGTGTAGGCCGCGATGCGGTTGCGCAGCGGGTCGATGGCGTAGACAAAACATTCGCCATCGGCCTCGCGCACACGAAACGCCAGCCCGTGCAGGTGCAAGGGCAGCGGCCGCATGGCTTCGCGTGTGCGGTGGTTGTTGCGGGTGCGCTCTTGCAGCGCATCGGACTCGCGCTGGATGTCACGGCCCGACAGGTCCACGTCGATGCGCAGCTCGGTCAACTGCCTGGCCCAGCGGCTCAGCAGGCCTGGGTTGGCCTCTGTCTTGGTGGCAGCGGCATGGCCGGGCAGGTGCAGGCAAAAGGTGCTGGCCGTCATGGCGTGCTCGCCGGCTCGCCCGCCCAGCAGCCGCTCAGCAGGCGTGCCGGCTTTTCGCGGGCGCAGACCTGGGCACTGTTTGACCAGTCGGGCAAGGGCACACCCAGGCCCGCATACACGCCGTAGGCCTCGCCCGCGGCAATCGTGTCGCCCGCCCACAGGCTCTCGCCCGCGCGGATGGCGCCACCGGCGTGGATATGCCCACCGGCCCGCACCCCCCAGCCCACCTGCAGGTGGCCCTTGCAGTCCACGTCGCCCATCACCCAAAGGCCCCGGGCGGCCTGCAGTGCAGCGCCGGCTTGCAGGTGACCGCCCACCTTGATGCCGCCTTCGCAGCCCAGGTCGCCCGCCGCGCGTAGATCCTGGGCCACCCGGCAGTGGCCGCCGATCTGGGCGGGGGCGCCGCAGTCCAGCTCTCCGCCCACGCGCAGGCTGCCCGTGCATTGCAGCCGCTGCGCCACGGTCAGCGACCAACCCACGCGGGCGTCGCCCTGCAGCCGTGCGCTGCCCTCGCAGCGCACCGCGCCCGCCACGCGCAGGTCTTCGCCCACGCGCAGTGCGCCGCCCACCCGCAGGCCGCCCAGCACGCTCAGGCTGCGGCCCGTGCGCAGCACACCTTCTACGTCGGCATGGCCCCGGCAGCGCACGCTGCCGGCAAACACCAGCGCGTTGGCCTCCAGGTGGTCCACCTCCAGCACATCGTTGGTGGGGCCGAACTGGTCCAGCATCCAGCACGCGTCTTCCACGCGGCCCTCGCGCACTAGGTCGTCCAGCAACGCCTGGTAGTTGCTGGCGCCCTCCTGGCGGCGCAGGTACCAGCGGTAGCCATCAGCACAGGGCTGTTTGGCACGAATGAACTGGCGGGTGATGTCGGCGGTGGCGGCTGCGTGGGCCACGGCCTGATCGACAGCACCATTGCGCGCATGCGCAGGGATAGCAAGTGGGTGCGCGGGCGCGCACGGGGCAAGCGAGATCTCGCCCGAAGGAAACGGGGGCATGGACACTCCTGACGTCCGCGCCCCGACCGTGGCCAAGGCGCAAGCTGGCGCTGGGCGTGGGGCCCGGCGACAGGAGGTGCGCTAAAAGAAGATGCGGAGGGGAGGGGTGTCGCCGGGCTCAGGAATCTGCAGCGAGGGTGCAGAGAGCGCGGTCACCGGCCTGGAGCGTGGCGTGCGAGCGCGCGGCACGGCGCAGCGGCGCGTTGGCGCTGGCAACTGTGACGGGAGAGTGGCTCGCAAACATCGGCGGCACTATAGGCAGCAGGGCCACCACCGTCAATCAATCCGCACTGTCCCAGTGCGGATTGGGCCCGTCAAGAAGCGGCGTAGCGGCTGCATTCGCGCGAGCCGGAACGCCCGTTGGCGTGTTTGTCAAACGCAGCGCCCGCCATCCACCTCGATGCACACGCCGCTGATGAAAGAAGCTTCGTCGCTCGACAGGTACAGCGCGGCATTGGCCACGTCGAGCGCGGTGGAGAAGCGGCCCAGCGGAATGGTGGCCAGGAACTTGGCGCGGCGCGCCTCGTCCACCGGGCCGCCTGCAAACTCGGCGGCCAGGCCCGTGTCGGGGTTGAACACGGGGTTGATGCAGTTCACACGGATGTTGTCCGGGCCCAGCTCGGCGGCCATGGACTTGCTGGTGATGATGACGGCGCCCTTGGAGCCGTTGTACCAGGTCAGGCCCGGGCGGGGGCGCAGCCCGGCGGTGGAGGCGATGTTGATGATGCTGCCGCCACCAGCCTGGCGCAGTGCGGGCACGGCGTGGATGGCGCTCAGGTAAATGCTCTTCATGTTGATGGCATAGACCTTGTCGAACTCTTCCTCGCTCACTTCGAGCATCGGGCGGTTGCGGTGCGTCCAGCCTGCGTTGTTCACCACTACGTCCAGACGACCGTACAGGCGCACGGCTTCGTCGATCATGGCCTTCACTTCGGCGGACTTCGTCACGTCGGCCTTGAAGAAGGCGGCTGTGCCGCCGGCAGCCGTGATCTCGGCCACCACGCGCTGGCCGCCCGCCTCGTTGATGTCATTGACGATGACCTTGCCGCCTTCAGCGGCCAGGCGCTTGGCAATGCCTTCGCCAATGCCGTTGCCGGCGCCGGTGACGATGATGGATTTGTTCTGCACACGCATGGGTGTCTCCGATGGGTTGTCGTTGGATAAATCAAAATTGATAGCTGCTAGCGCATGACCATCAAGCGCTCGAGCCCAATTTGGCTGAATTTTTCTCTGAGATGTTGACTGCGGTTGGCGGTTGTTTGGGCTCCCGGCCATAGAACTGAGGGAAAAACTCTTTCACACCCTGGCCGTTGAAGTCCCACCCCGTGCACTGGCCCAGGTGGCGCGGAGGTTCATCCGGGCTAGCAGAAGAAAACACCGCAGGCACCGACTGGAATGCCGCTGTGGCCAGGTTGAACAGCAGCTCGCGCAGGTGCGTGCAGCTTTCCACGCCGCCCAGGTGCTTCTGGATGGCCTGGCGCCAGCCGCGCGCCATGCTGCAGCCCACCATTCGCTGCAGCGCGGCCTGGGCTTCGGTGCAGCCCTTGAGCGGGTGCGAGTCCATGGACACATCCACTGCCTGCACCACCAGCTGGCGGTTCACGGTCACGCGCAGCCACATGTGGTGGATGGCCTCACCCGCCAGGCGCGTGCGCGTCGGCTCGCGGTGCGAGGGGGCGTCGTAGGCCTTGCTGTCATGCAGTTCGCCTTCGATGTCCCACAGGCCGTCGTCGCGTTCAAAGCCCTGGTAGTTCACCCGGCGGACATGTTTCAGGGTGCGGGGGGCGGGGGGACTCAGGGGCATGGAGGAAGAAAAATCGTCGTGCAGAAGCGGCCAAGGTTACTGGGGCCTGCCTGCGCTGTCGTGCGCAGGCGGGACACCCTGCAATGCCTCTTCAACCGTACTTGATGGCCACCGTCTTCAAGGTGGTGAAGCCGTACAGCGCCTCAAAGCCCTTTTCGCGCCCATAGCCGCTGGACTTGACGCCGCCAAAGGGCAGCTCCACGCCACCGGCCGCGCCATAGTTGTTGAT
>JBCNOJ010000253.1:0-7560 GCA_039593925.1 Acidovorax sp. | reverse complement strand
CGGTCGTAAAAGCCCAGCAGCTGGGCCAGCCGCCGCGTGAGCTGCGTCTTGCCCGTGCCGGTCAGGCCCCACAGGCAGACGATGACCGGCCGGGTGATGAGCTGCGGCAACACATACCAGGCGCGGATGGCGTTGATCACGCGGTCGATCACGTCGTCGATGCCGAACAGCTCGGCCTTCAGTTGCAACGCAGCGTGGGCCAAGGCCTGCTGGCGCTGGGCCAGTTCTGCACTGCTGGCAAGCACCGTGGAAGGCCCGACCGCGTGGGCACGCACGGGTGCGGGGTGCACCGCGTGCGTTGCCGCACCGGCCAGCGCCGGATGCGGGGTGGGATGCCGCTGGTGTCGCGGCAGGGGGGTGTTGAAGGGATTCATGTCAATCGTTCAAAAAGGGGCTCTGGATCGCCTTGCGCAGGGCGACGTTGTCCGCACGGCGCTGGGCCCCACGGGTTCGGATGTGCTTGCCTGCCGCGCTGGACAGGCTGCGTTGGGCCAGCGCAGCGGCCACAGGGTTTCGGGGCGGGCCCGAGGCTTCGAGCTTCAGCACCAGGGGCTGCTTCATGCGGCGCAGCTTTTTTATTTCACCCTGGGCGAAGGCCCGAGACAGTTTTTTGGCACTCATGGTGTGCACGTACTCCACAAACAAAAAACCCCGGCGATGGAGCCAGGGCTTGCGGAGCGCGTGAAAGAGTGCGCGGGTGCATTTGCCATGGCTGAACTGTGTGTGCACAGTCCAGCCGGGGCGGGGGACTGTGGTCAGACGGGTGCGGCGTAAAGGGCAGACATGTCGGGGACCTCCAGGGGTTCATTCGGGCCGTGCGCCGAGGGTGGCGCTGAACAGGGGCGTGCGAAGAATGGGCGCGATTTTGGCGGCGCTGGCGGGCTTTGGCAACGAAAAGCGCTGAAAACGCAGCGAAATGTCGTACCAAAAGCACAGATGCAGCGCAGGGGGCTGGGTGCTGCTATCGATAATGCGGGCCTATGTCTTCTTCTGATCCGCGTCTGCCTGCGTCGTCCCGCGTTCCTGCTCCTACACCCGTACCTGCACCCGCCGCGCCGCCAGCGCCGCTGCGCATCACGTTCCCCGAGTCGTTGCCGGTATCGGGCAAGCGCGACGAGATCATGGAGGCCATCACCAAGCACCAGGTGATCATCGTCTGCGGTGAAACGGGGTCGGGCAAGACCACGCAGCTGCCCAAGATTGCGCTGGCGCTGGGACGTGGCAAGTGCAATGCCAAGCCCGGACAGAAAGGGCAGCTGATTGGCCACACCCAGCCGCGCCGCATTGCCGCGAGCAGCGTGGCCAAGCGCATTGCCGAAGAGCTGAACACGCCGCTGGGCGACGTGGTGGGCTTCAAGGTGCGGTTCCAGGACCGCTTGAGCCGCGATGCCTCCGTCAAGCTGATGACCGACGGCATCTTGCTGGCCGAGACGCAGACCGACCCGCTGCTCAAGGCCTACGACACCATCATCATCGACGAGGCGCACGAGCGCAGCCTCAACATCGACTTCTTGCTGGGCTACATCCGCCAGATCCTGCCGCGCCGGCCGGACCTCAAGGTCATCGTCACGTCGGCCACGATTGATGCGGACCGGTTTGCCAAGCACTTTGAATCGGCCAAAGGTCCAGCGCCCGTCATCATGGTGTCGGGTCGCACCTTCCCGGTGGAGCAGCGCTACCGCCCGTTTGAAGAAAGCCGCGACTATGGTCTGAACGAGGCCATTGCCGATGGCGTGGACGAGCTGTGGCAGGGCAATGCGGGTGGCGACATCCTGGTCTTTTTGCCTGGCGAGCGCGAAATCCGCGAGGCCGCCGACCACCTGCGCAAGCACCTGTCGCACCAGCCGGTGATGCGCAATGCCGAGGTGTTGCCGCTGTTCGCGCGCCTGTCGCAAGCCGAGCAGGATCGCATCTTTGACGGCCACACGGGCCGCCGTATCGTGCTGGCGACCAACGTGGCCGAGACCTCGCTCACGGTGCCGGGCATCCGATACGTCATTGACGTAGGCACAGCGCGCGTCAAGCGCTATTCTTTCCGTAGCAAGGTGGAGCAGTTGCTCGTCGAGCCCGTCAGCCAGGCCGCCGCTAACCAGCGCGCAGGCCGCTGCGGGCGCGTGGCCAACGGCATCTGCATTCGCCTTTACGACGAGGCAGATTTCAACAGCCGCCCGCGCTTTACCGACCCCGAAATTTTGCGCAGCTCGCTCGCGGGCGTCATCCTGCGCATGAAGTCGCTGCACCTGGGCGACGTCACGCAGTTTCCGTTCATCGAGGCGCCTTCGGGCCGCGCGATTGCCGACGGCTACCAGTTGCTGGCCGAGCTGGGCGCGGTGGACGATGCCAACGAACTCACGTCCATGGGCGTGGAGCTGTCGCGCTTGCCGCTGGACCCGCGCGTGGGCCGCATGATCATCGAGGCGCGCGACCGCAAGGCGCTGGACGAGGTGCTCATCATTGCCAGCGCCCTGAGCGTGCAGGACGTGCGCGACCGCCCCATGGAGGCACAGCAGCAGGCCGACCAGGCGCACGCCAAGTTCGACGACGACAAGAGCGAGTTCAGCGGCTACCTGAAGCTGTGGAAGTGGATCAACGAGGCCCGGGGCGGGGCGCCCAGCCTGCCGTCGGCCCGCGCGCAAAAGGCCATGGCCGCGCAGAAGGCGCCATCGCAGGCGTACCTGCCCGTGGAGCGGCGCGGCGGCGCGCCTGCCGCGGCTGCTGCACCAGCAATACCCGCCGCCCCAGCCGCCACCCACAAACTCAGCAACCGCCAGTACGAGCAGCTGCTGCGCCAGAACTTCATCAGCATCCGCCGCTTGCGCGAGTGGCGCGACATCCACACCCAGTTGCTCACGGTGGTCACCGAGCACAAGTGGCAGATCAACACCCAGCCCGCCAGCTACGAGCAACTGCACCTGTCCATGCTGGCCGGGCTGCTGGGCAACGTCGGCTGCAAGAGCGACGAAGAAGACTGGTATTTGGGCGCGCGTGGCATCAAGTTCTACAAGCACCCCGGCGCGCACCTCAACAAGAAGCCCGGCCGATGGATCATCGCGTCGGAGCTGGTCGAGACCACGCGCCTGTTCGGCCGGGGCATCGCCGCGATTGAGCCGCAGTGGCTGGAGCAGATCGGCGGCCATTTGCTGAAGAAGCAACTGCTGGACCCGCACTGGGAGAAAAAATCTGCCGAGGTCGTCGCGCTGGAGCGCGCCACGCTCTACGGCATCGTGGTCTACAACAATCGCCGCGTGAACTTCGGCAAGGTGGACCCGCACGCTGCGCGCGAGGTGTTCATCCGCGAAGCGCTGGTGGGCGGCAACTGGGAGACGCGCCTGCCGTTTTTGGCTGCCAACCAGAAGATGATCGCCAAGGTGGAGGAGCTGGAGCACAAGTCGCGCCGCCAGGACGTGCTGGTGGACGACGAACTCATCTACGCCTTTTACGACCAGCAACTGCCGCCTGAGGTGTGCAGCGGCCACAGCTTTGAGGCGTGGTACCGCGAAGAAAGCAAAAAGCAGCCTGACCTGCTCAAGCTCACCCGCGAAGAGCTGATGCGCCACGAGGCCGCAGGCATCACCACCAACGCCTTTCCCAAGACGGTGCGGCTGGGCGGTGTGGACTGCACCGCCAGCTACCTGCACGAACCCGGCGATGCACGCGACGGCATCACCGTGACCATCCCGCTCTTTGTGCTCAACCAGGTGAGCGAAGAGCGCTGCGAATGGCTGGTGCCCGGCATGCTCAAGGACAAGATCCAGGCCCTGATCAAAAGCCTGCCCCAGCGCCCGCGCAGCCGCTTTGTGCCGCTGCCCGAATCTGCCACGCGCCTGGCCGAGCTGCTGGGTGCGCCCGAGCGCTTTGGCACGGGCAGCCTGACCGATGTGCTGCTCAAACAGGTGCGCGACGAAACCTCGCTCGACGTGAAGCGCGCCGACTTCAAGCTCGACATGCTCAGCCCGCACCTGTTCATGAACTTCCGCGTGGTGGACGAACACGGCCGTCAGTTGGGCCATGGTCGCAACCTGGGCGCGCTGAAGGCGGAGTGGGGCGCCAAGGCGCGGGGCGCGTTTCAGGCGCTGGCGGGGCTCAAGCTGGGTGGTGGCGGGGCTCGGAAAGAAAAATCTGAGCAAAATATGCCTCCAGCGCTTGGTGGTGAAGCGCAAGCAGCTATCAAATCAGGAGTTAAGGGCCCTGCACCCGCCTCCGCGAAACCTGCGACCACTACGCCACCCGCACCCGCAGGCCAGCGCTACACGGCCTGGACGTTTGGCGAGCTGCCCGAACTCATGGAGATCAAGAAGGCCGGCCAGACGCTGATCGGCTTTCCCGCGCTCATCGACGGAGGCGACGCCGTCACTATCGAAGTGTTCGACGAGCCCGAGGTGGCCGCCGCTAAGCACCGCGCCGGCCTGCGCCGCCTGTTTGCGCTGCAGATCAAGGACGCGCTCAAGTACCTCGAAAAGAACATCCCCGATCTGCAGAAGATGGCCGTGGCCTTCATGCCATTGGGTACACAGGAAGAGCTGCGCACCCAGATCATTGACGTGGCGCTGGACCGTGCCTTCCTGCTCGACCCGCTGCCCACCGACGAGTACGCGTTCAAGCGCCGTGTGGAAGAGGGGCGGGGCCGCCTCACGCTGATCGCCAACGAGGTGGCCCGTCTGGCCGCCACCATCCTCACCGAATACGCCGCAGCCGCCCGCAAGATCAAAGACACCAAAAACGCGCCCGAGGCCACGGCCGGCGCGCTGCAGCAGCTGCAACGCCTGGTGCCCAAGAACTTCATCGCCGTGGCACCGTGGGCGCAGTTGGCGCACTACGCCCGCTACCTCAAAGCCATCACACTGCGGCTGGACAAATACCGCGCAGACCCCGCCCGCGACGCTGCAAAACTGGCCGAGCTGCGCCCGCAGGAGCAGCGCTACTGGCGCCTGGTGGCCGAGCGCAAGGGTGCCGTGGATGCGCGCATGCAGGAGCTGCGCTGGCTGCTGGAGGAACTGCGGGTGAGCTTTTTCGCGCAAGAGCTGCGCACCCCGCAGCCGGTGAGTGTGAAGCGGCTGGACAAGCTGTGGGCGCAAGTCAATAGCTGACGCCCAATCCATGTCGGATGCCTGCCACTCTGTCGCTGAGTCATCCCGGCATGGCGAGGTATAGGGCAGTTTGTCGGCGCGTGGCATTCGATGTGAGTGGCAAATGCGTATGGCAAGACATCTTTCTCCGCCCGCCTCCTACAAGGTGCACGTTCGTTCCACAACATGCTTGGGCTTTTATCCAAGGAGCTCACCCATGCGCAAAATGATTCTGATGGCCGTCGCCGGATATCTGTGGAAGAAGTACCAGGCGTCCAAGGCAACGCCCCGCAGCGCGGCACCCAGAGGGCGTTGAAGTCTGCGCACCGGTGCAAACGGTAGCCCGGCCGTCACCTGCGTGACGGCGCACCGGGCCTTCCCCCTTGCCCGCCCGTGGCGAGGCATCTAGGCTGGAGGGCACAAGGAGACTGTCTGCCCTATGCGCCCACACCACCAGTTCTGGCCTCGCCGCCTGCCTCACGCCATCACGCTGCCTGCTACCTCGCTCTGGGACAACCTGGCGACCAATGCGCGACGCTACCCTGACAAGGCGGCACTCGTTTTTTTTGGCGGCGCCACCACCTACCGACAACTGATGGAAGGCGCCGAGCGCCTGGCCGCCAGGCTCTCGCAGTTGGGTGTGCAGCGGGGCGACCGCGTGGTGCTGTGCATGCAGAACTGCCCGCAGCTCGTGATGGCGCACTTCGCCATCCTGCGGGCCAATGCTGTGGTGGTGCCGGTCAATCCCATGAACCGGGCCGAGGAGCTCAAGCACTACATCACCGATCCTGACACCAAGGTGGCGATCACCACGGGTGACCTGGCGCCCGAGTTGGCCAAGGCCAGCAATGCGCTCCCCGTGGGCGAGCGGCTTGCGCACATGGTGGTCACGCAGTTTTCCGATGCGTTTGATTCCGAAGTGGCGGGCGCCGACGCTCCGCCCGATGCGTGGCGCGAGTGGCTGGGCACGCGGCACGCGTTGCCAGCACTGGATGGCGGCAAGGCGCACGAATGGACTGGTGCGATAGCCTGCACCGATTCGCCGCCCGCGTTGCAGGTGGGGCCAGGCGACCTGGCGCTGCTGCCCTACACCAGCGGCACCACGGGCTTGCCCAAGGGCTGCATGCACCTGCACAAAAGCATCATGCACAACGCGGTGGCCAGCAGCCTGTGGGGCAGTGGCTCGGCCGACAACGTGACCTTGGCGGTGGTGCCCATGTTCCACATCACTGGCATGGTGAGCGTGATGCACACAGCGATCTATGGCGGCGCCACGCTCGTGATCATGCCGCGGTGGGACCGCGACCTGGCCGGGCGGCTCATCTCGCGCTACCGGGTCACCACCTGGACCAACATTCCCACGATGGTCATCGACCTGCTCGGCAGCCCCAACTTTGCAAGCTATGACCTCTCCAGCCTGGCGTACATCGGCGGTGGTGGTGCCGCCATGCCCCAGGCGGTAGCGCAGCGCCTGCTGGAGCAATATGGCCTGCGCTATGCAGAAGGCTATGGGCTGACCGAGACCGCAGCACCTTCGCACGCCAACCCGCCCGATCACCCCAAACAGCAGTGCCTGGGAATACCCTTCATGAGCACCGATGCGCGTGTGGTGGACCCCGACACGCTGCAGGAGGTGCCCGTGGGCGAGCAGGGCGAAATCATCATCCACGGCCCCGAGGTGTTCGATGGCTACTGGAAGCGACCTGACGCCACGGCCAGCGCTTTCATCGAGTTTGAAGGCAAGCGGTTCTTCCGCTCGGGAGATCTGGGGCGCATGGACGAAGACGGCTACTTCTTCCTGACCGACCGGCTCAAGCGCATGATCAACGCGAGCGGCTTCAAGGTCTGGCCTGCCGAGGTGGAGGCGCTGATGTTCCGCCACCCTGCGATTCAGGAGGCCTGCATCATCGCCGCCAAGGACAGCTACCGGGGCGAAACCGTGAAGGCGGTGGTGGTGCTGCGCGCGTCGCACCAAGGCACGACCGAGCAGGAGATCATCGACTGGTGCCGCGAAAACATGGCGGTCTACAAGGTGCCGCGCATCGTGCAGTTTGTGCCAGCGCTGCCAAAGAGCGGTAGCGGCAAGGTGATGTGGCGGGCGCTGCAGGAGGCAGAAGGCAGCTGAGCGTTGCAGGAGGGCTCAGCGCCCATGGTTTGGCGGTTCAGGAGCCCACCAGCTCTCCCAAATCCCGCTCCAGCAGGGCGGGGTCGCCCAGTTGCAGTTCGATCAACCGGCGCAGGTGCGTCACGCTGTCGAGGTCAATGCTTCGGCACAGCAGGCCGGTGTGCTGGCCGTCCACGTGGGCCACTTCGGTGGACATGGCAATGTGGTTGCCGGTTTCCGCCAGCGGGATCGTGATCTGGCACAGCATGCCCGCCTGGAGCTCGGCCTGGGCCGGGGCCATGATCAACGCGCCTTTCAGCGACAGATCCAGCACATGCACGCTGAATGCATCCGTGGCCGTGGTCAGCAGGGCGGGGGCGTCAAAGCCGA
>JBCNOJ010000252.1:0-7572 GCA_039593925.1 Acidovorax sp. | reverse complement strand
CGTGGCGAACGGGCGCAACGGTCATGCGTGCCCCGCCTCGGGCGACAGCATCCAGGCCTGGAGGCCCAGCAGCGACAGCGCCCGGTCGTAGCGCTCGGGCACGGGGGTGTCAAAGATCACTGACAGGTCGGCCGCCACGGTGAGCCAGGCATTCTCGGCCAGTTCGGTCTCCAGCTGCCCCTCGCCCCAGGACGAATAGCCCAGGGTGATCAGCACACGGCGGGGGCCAGCACCCGTGGACAGCGCTTCGAGCACGTCCTTGGAGGTGGTCATCTCCAGGCCGCCCGGAATGGTCATGGTGGAGGCATAGACGGATTCGTCGGCTTCGGCCTGATTTGCCAGCATGGGCTCATGCAGCACGAATCCGCGCTCCGTCTGCACCGGACCGCCCTGGAACACAGGCTCGCGGGTCAGGTCTTCGCGGCGCAGGGACAGGTCGACCTTGTCAAAAAGACCTTTGAGGGTGATGTCGGTGGGCTTGTTGATGATGAGACCCAGGGCACCGCGTTCGCTGTGCTCGCACAGGTAGACGACGCTGCGCGCAAAAGACTCATCTTCCAGGCCGGGCATCGCAATCAGGAAGTGATGCGTCAGGTTGATGGGCGCAGAATCGAAAGACATCCGGCAATTTTAACGGTGAACATGCCCCCCTCCCCCGCGCCCTCCTACCCCTGCGGCCTCGTCTGGTTTCGCCGCGACCTGCGTGCCGACGACCATGCCGCCCTGTACCACGCGCTGACCATGTGCGCGCAGGTGCACTGCGCTTTCGTGTTCGATACGGAGATTCTGGACAGCCTGCCGCGCGCGGACCGGCGGGTGGAGTTCATCCGCGAATCGCTGGTGGAGCTGGACGAATCCTTGCGCAGCTTGTCCGGCCATGCTGCTGGTGGGCTGATCGTGCTCCATGCTGCCGCCAGCGATGCCATTCCCGCACTCGCCGACGCACTGGGCGCGCAGGCCTTGTTCGCCAATCACGATGATGAGCCGCAAGCGCTGCAGAGGGACGGTCTGGTGCGCACGCGGCTTGCTGCAGCGGGTCGAGCGTTTCATACCTCCAAGGACCACACCATCCTGGAGCGCAGCGAGGTGCTCACGCAAACCGGCAGCCCCTACAGCGTGTTCACGCCGTACAAAAACGCATGGCTCAAAAAGGCAGACGCCTTTCAACTCAAAAGCTACCCGGTGCAGCGGCATGCCCGCAGCCTTGCGCCTCGCCCCCCGTCGCACCGGGGTGGCGTGCCCACTCTGGACTCGCTGGGTTTTCAAAGCACGGGGCTGGCACAGCTGCGCATCCCCACCGGTGAGAGCGGCGCCCGGCAGCTGTTCGATGATTTCCTGGGGCGCATTGAGCGGTACGACGACGCACGTGACTTTCCCGCCATCAAGGGCCCAAGCTACCTCAGCGTGCACCTGCGCTTTGGCACCATTTCGCCGCGTGTGCTCGCGCGCACGGCGCACCGGCTGATGCGCGAAGGCAACAAAGGCGCCACCACCTGGCTGAGCGAGTTGATCTGGCGCGACTTTTACTTTCAGATCCTTTACCACCACCCGCACGTGGTGGGCCAGAGTTTCAAACCTGCATACGATGCCATCGCCTGGGAGACGGGCCCGGAGGCAGATGCCTTGTACGCTGCGTGGTGCGAAGGCCGCACAGGCTACCCACTGGTGGATGCCGCCATGGCCCAGATCAACCAGACGGGCTACATGCACAACCGCCTGCGCATGGTGGTGGCCAGTTTTCTGGTGAAGGACTTGGGGCTGGACTGGCGACGGGGCGAAGCCTACTTTGCCACGCACCTCAACGACTTCGATCTGGCCGCCAACAACGGGGGTTGGCAATGGGCCAGCTCCAGCGGGTGCGACGCCCAGCCGTACTTCCGCATCTTCAATCCCGTGAGCCAGAGCGAGAAGTTTGATCCGGAGGGCAAGTTCATACGGCGCTACCTCCCGCAACTGGCCAAACTGCCCAACAAAGCACTGCATGCCCCTTGGCTAGCCCGCCCACTGGAACTGCAGGAGGCCGGGGTGCGGTTGGGGGACAACTATCCCGAGCCCGTGGTGGACCATGATGCAGCGCGCCAGCGGACACTTGCGCGGTATGCGGTGGTGAAAGCGGCATCGAACGCTTGAGCGGCGCAAAGACCGCAGGGGAACGGCTGCGCAGCCGCCGCGGAACTCGAAAACCGATCGCAGTGTTCAGCGACCCGTGGCAGCCGCCGACTCTTGCTGAGAGCTCATGCTCATGCCGTCCACGCTGAGCGAGCCACCGGCCGCCAAGCGCAGCTTCAGTGAAAGATCGGTGCGGTTGTCGGCATGGGCGACGGCCTCTTCGGCCGAGATGGCACCCGCCTCGACCAGCTTGAACAGCGAATGGTCAAAGCTGCACATGCCTTGCTCTGAGCCTCTGTTGATGGCAGTTTTCAGCTCGTCGATCTGGCCTTTCTGGATCAGATCTGCCACATACGGGGTCAGCAGCATGATCTCGGCGGCCGGCACCAGCCTGCCTTGCACCCCGTTGATCAACCGCTGGGCAATCACCGCCCGCAGGTTGAGCGACAGGTCCATCTGCAATTGTTTGTGCGCGTGTTCCGGGAAAAAATTCAGAATCCGCTGCACCGCCTGGTTGGCATTGTGCGCATGCAAGGTCGACACACACAGGTGCCCGGACTCTGCGTAGTGCAGAGCGTGCTGCATAGTAGCCCGGTCGCGAATCTCGCCGATCATGATCACGTTGGGCGCCTCGCGCATCGCGCGGCGCAGGGCCTCATCGTAGGACCGCGTATCGATGCCGACCTCACGCTGCGTGATCAGCGACTTCTTGTGCGGATGCAGGTATTCAATGGGGTCTTCGATGGTGAGGATGTGGCCACTGGCATGCGTGTTGCGGTGGTCCAGCAACGCGGCCAGCGTGGTGGTCTTGCCAGAGCCTGCCGAGCCCACGGTCAAGATCAGCCCGCCCTTGAGAAAAGCCAGATCCTTCAGCACTTGGGGAAGGCCCAGCTCGTCCAGGGTGGCAATGCTTGCAGCCACGTGGCGGATCACCATACCGACTTGGCCACGCTGTAGGTGCACATTCACGCGGAACCGGTCGCCCTCCGCCGTGGCGTAGGAGAAGTCGCACTCCATGGTGGACTCGAACTCATGCTGCTGCGCCTTACCCATGATGGAAAAAGCCATGGTGCGGATGTCTTGCGCGCGCAGCACCTGTTGGCTGATCGGCAGAAATGCCCCTTGTCTTTTGACGGTGGGCGGGGCCCCCGCCAGCAGGAAAAGGTCCGAAGCCTTCTCCCGCGCCACCAGCGCCAGGCATGCCAGCAATCGGCTGTCGCCATACGGTGCCGGCGCCGTGGCCTCGAGGGAAACACCAGATTGATGCGGGGAGTCCATAGTCAAGGTCGCTGGTTCAAGTGCAACGGTAGGTGGAAGAAAAAACGCTCTGCCCCTTGCGGGGAAGAGCGTTTTGCGGGAGCGATTGGCTGCCGATCAGGCCTCTGCGGGTGCCGCCAGTCGGGCATAGTGCTGAATCAGACTCAACAGTTCTTCGTCTGAGTAGGGCTTGCCCAGGTAGTGGTTCACGCCCAACTCCATCGCATGCTCGCGGTGCTTCTCAGCAATGCGCGAAGTGATCATGATGATGGGCAGGTCACGCAGTGCACCGTCGGCGCGGATGTTGCGCGCCAAGTCGAAGCCGTCCATCCGGGGCATTTCGATGTCGGACAACACCACGGTGGGCCGTTCTTCCTGCAAGCGCTCCAGTGCCTGCAGGCCGTCGGCAGCCAGTGCCACCCGGTAGCCCTCACGCTGGAGCAAACGCTGCGTGACGCGGCGCACCGTGATCGAGTCGTCCACCACCAGCACCAACGGCACTTGGCTGGTGCCCGTGAGCTGGGCCGATACCACCGCCTTGCCCGCACCCGGCGTGCTCGCGGCCTCCGCCAGCGGCGGCAGGCCCACACTGGCCGAGCGCACCTGATCGCCGTACACCGTGGCCAGCGCCACCGGGTTGTAGATCAGCACAACCGCACCAGATGCCAGCACGGACATGCCTGCAAGGCCTGGAAGGCGCGACAGCTGCGGCCCCAGATTCTTCACCACCACTTCCTGGTTGCCCAGCACTTCGTCCACGTGCATGGCAATGCGCTGCGAGGCGCTTCGGAAGATGACCACAGGGCGTGTTTTGCTGCCCGGCTCATGGCTGCGGGCTGATGCCTGCAACAACGCACCGGACCAGAAGAACGGCAGCTTTTCGGTGCCGTCGTCGAAGGTGCCTGTGCGGTACGCCTCTTCCAGATCGGCCGTAGACGTGCGGCGCACAATTTCAACCACGTTGGCGGGCACGCCGATGGCAAGGTCGCCGGCGCGCAGCATCACCACCTGTGTCACGGCGGTGGTCAGTGGCAGCACCATGCGGAAGGCGGCCCCTTTGCCGGTTTCCGTCGAAGTCTCGATACGGCCGCCCAGGGCATTGATCTCGGCGCGCACCACGTCCATGCCGATACCGCGGCCCGAGAGGCCCGTAATTTCGCTGGCTGTAGAGAACCCAGGCATGAAGATCAGATTCGCTGCATCTGCCTCGCTCAGCTCCGCATCTGCACTCACCAAGCCCTGAGCCAGGGCCTTTTCGCGGATGCGGGGCAGGTTCAGGCCTGCACCGTCGTCACGGAATTCCACCGAGACGTCATTACCCTCGTGGTGCAGATCGATCGTGATCGTGCCGGAGGCAGGCTTGCCAGCGGCCGTGCGCACCTGAGGTTCTTCGATGCCGTGGGCCACGCAGTTGCGCAACAGGTGTTCGAACGCGGGGGTCATGCGGTCCAGCACACCCCGGTCCATTTCAATCGATCCGCCAGTAATGTCCAGCTTGATCTGCTTGCCCGTTTCCTTGGATGCCTGACGCACCACGGCGTACAGCCGCTCGGAAATGCCTTCGAACTCCACCATACGGGTGCGCAGCAGGTCGCGCTGCAGTTCGCGGGCTTGGCGGCCCTGCGCGATCAAGTCGTCTTCGGCGCCTTCCATGGCTCGCTGCAGGTTGCGCTGCACAGTGGCCACGTCGTTCACCGATTCGGCCATCATGCGGGTCAGCTCCTGCACGCGGGTGAAGCGGTCAAACTCCAGCGGGTCGAAGCCAGCGGCAGAGTCCTTGGACAGCGCCAGGCGCGACTGCATCTGCGACTCGGCCTGCACCTCGATGTCGCGCAACTGCTGGCGCAGACGATCCAGGTTGCCCGACAGATCGGTCAATGAACTGCGGAATTGCCCCAGGCGGACATCAAGGCGGGAACGGCTGATCATCACCTCGCCGGCCTGGTTGACCAGGCGGTCCAGCAACTGGGCACGTACGCGCACCGATTGGCTGGCAGCAACGCGCAAAGGCGCGAGTTGTGACGGGCCCGGCAGGCGCACGGCAGGTGCCGACGGCTTGGCAAGACGCACTTCGGCCGAAGGCGATGTTGCGGGAATCGGGTCGGCCGCTTCTTCCGTAGCCGGCACAGATACACCTGCGCGCGAACTTTCCACCGACAGCGATACCACCGTGTCAGCCGGGGTCTGGCCGATGGCCCGCAAGGCTTCAAAATTGGCCTGTAAGCCGTCAAAACTGGCCTGCAGCGGCTCGATCTGATCGGCGGTGACAGATTCGACGTCAAGTTGCTCGATGGCAGATTCCAGGCGGTGGGCCATTTCGCCCAGGCGCATGGCACCTGCCAACCGCGAACTGCCTTTGAGCGTGTGGAGGGCGCGAAGCACTTCGCTGCGTGCGCCCAGGTTGTCGGGCCGGGACGCCCACTGGCGCAGCGCCCCGCCGAGTTGTGGCAACAACTCAGCGGCTTCTTCCTCGAAGATCGGGAACAGGTCCGGATCAATGACGTCGATTGCATCGATGTCATCGTCCACGTCGGAGCCCATGGCAATGGCACGCGCAATCGCATCGTCAACCTGCTGGTCGTGGTCATGCACCACCGCCGACAGCGCGGGCGCCACATGCCCAGGAGTCACAACAGTGGACGCTGGTTCTGGTGCGGAGATGTCTGCCGCAGGATCGTCCACAGGCTTTGTCAAAGCTGCAGCACCCGACCCAGCTTCCGCAGACTCTTCGCGTTCAAGCGGCAGTTCGTCGTCCTCCTCTGGGGGTGACAAGGTGTTGGCCACCTCGGCTTCGAGAATCTGACGCAGTTGCTCCAGCACCTCGGAATTGGGCTCCTTGAGGAAACCGGCAGCAAACTGGTGTAACAGACGGCGGATGTCTTCTGCGGCGGCCAGGAAGGCCTGGGACTGCTCTTCCGTGCCACCGGATTGAAGCTGCACATGCTGCAAGGCGTGCTCCAGCAAACGCGCGAGCTCGGACAACGCCGTGAACCCCACTGTTGCGGAGCTGCCCGCGAGCGAATGGGCCAGCGCCACCGAAGCATCTGGCAGTGGCTGGTGCAGTTCCAGGGCCCACTCTTGCAAGCAAGTTACCAAACGGCGAGACCACTCGTCGGCCTCGTTCAGATACACGTTGTACAGCGGTATGCCAATACGCAATGTCTCGATGACCTTGACAGCATCATCGCCAGCGCTTTCATCCAGAGGCAAGGCCTCATGGATGTGAGCGCCATCCGTCGACAGCGTCTCTGTAGGTTCAGCCTCTGGGATGAATTCCTGCGGAGCCTCTTCGGCAGCGGGCTCTTCAACAGTGGTTTCTGCCAATACCGCGGACTGTGCCTCGGCAGGGCTCTCCAGCAGCGCTTCCAATTCTGCAATGGTTGCAGCGTCGAGTTCGGAGACCTCCAGTGCTTCTGTCGGCAATGCAGGCACGTCCTCGGACACTTCGGAAGGCAGTGCCAGCATATCGGCGCCCAGATCTTCCGCAGCAGTCTCGGGCGTTACCGACTCTGTGACAGCCGGTATCACAGGCTCCAGATCGGGAAGCTCCAGGTCGAGCACAAAATCCACACTCAATGGATCGGCAACTGGAGCTTCACCGGGCGCATCATTCATGGCCGCAGCGAACACCGAGAAATCGATATCCTGCGCCACATCGGGCGCCGCGGCTCCCTCCGTTGGCGCTTCGGGCACATGGTCGGATATCTGGGTGCTTTCGAAGTCCGGTACAGCCAGCCCGTCGTCGAGCGCATGTGCCAGCTCTGGTGCAGCTTCGTGCGGCAGCGGTTCATCTTCGTCGGGCTGCACGGGAGCAGCTTCTGCCGAGGCGATGTCCAGCGTCAGCGGTGCATCTGCCAGAGCCTCCGGCGTGGGCAAAGGCGATTCCGCGTCCGACAAGGTATCCGGCACAAACGCAGGGGCACCGCCGCCTTCCACAGCAAACGCCAAGGGCACCAGCGTGCCGTCCAACCGCATGGCATCGGCAGACTTGCGGAATGCCTCCGTGCTCCAGCCTTCTGCAGTACCCGCCGCGATGTCGTCCGCCCAGCGGCTGAAAGCACGCATCGCGTCGGACGAAAGTTGCAGTAGGTCCGGATGCATGGGCTTCTGCTCAGCAAGCCAGGCGTTCAGCAATTGCTCCATAGACCAGGCGGCTTCGCCGAAGTCGTTGAGCCCCACCATGCGCGAACTGCCTTTGAGCGTGTG
>JBCNOJ010000251.1:0-7603 GCA_039593925.1 Acidovorax sp. | reverse complement strand
CGGGCAGGGCGCACCAGCCGGGCAGGGCGCCGTCGTTGCGCTGCACGGCCTCGGTGGCGATCACGGCCTTTTCCACCTGCAGTTCGGTCAGCACGGCGCGCAGCACGTCGGCGACGGCGGGGATGCCGGGGGTCAGCGCCAGGTCGATGCGCTGGGGGCCTGCGGGAATCGGCAGTCCCACGTCGCCGATCACCAGCATGTCGCCATGGCCCATGCGGGCGATGGCGTGGGAGAGTTCGGCGTGCAGCAGCGCGGTGCGTTTCACAGCGGGGTCCAGTCAGGCGGTTGGGGGCTTCGCGCCACGGCGGCGCGGGTGGGGATGGAGGGCTGCGCACCGTGCTGCATCACGCACAGGGCCGACGCGCGAATGCCTTCGCGCACGGCGGCGTCCAGCGGCATCTGCTCGGCCAGCGCGACGGTGAGAGCGCCCAGGAACGTATCGCCGGCCGCGGTGGTGTCCACCGCCTGCACGACGAGGCCCGGGTGATGGCGGCTGCCGTGCAGGTCGGCCGCCACCGCACCGGCTGCGCCCAGCGTGACCACCACCTGCGATGGCCCGCGCAGGCGCAGCGTCTGCGCGGCACGGGCGGCGTCGGCCGGCGTGGCGACGGGCTGACCGGTCAGCTCGGCGGCCTCGACCTCGTTCACCACCAGGGTGTGCAGCAGCGGCCACAACGCATCGGGCAGGGGCTGGATGGGCGAGGGGTTCAGCAGCACGGGGCAGCCGGCGGTCAATGCCTGCTGCGCGGCGGCCAGCACCTGGGGCAAGGGCGTCTCCAGCTGCATGACGAGAAAGTCGGCCTGGAACAGCGTGGCCAGCAGCGCGTCGGCGTCGAGCACGAAGCGGCCGTTGGCGCCGGGCACGAAGACGATGCGGTTCTGCGCGGTGGCGTCCACCGTGATGGCGGCCACGCCGGTGGTGGTGCCGGCATCGGTCTGCACGCCGCTGTGGTCGATACCGTCGGCCGTGAGCGCGTCGCGCAGCGCCTGGCCGTGCGCATCCGCGCCCACGCGGCCGAACAGGGACACGATGGCCCCCTGGCGCGCGCAGGCCACGGCCTGGTTGCCGCCCTTGCCGCCGGGCATGAGCCGCAGGCTCCGGGCCAGCACGGTTTCGCCGCCTTGCGGGGCATGTTCGACCTGGAGCACCAGGTCCATGTTGAGGCTGCCGACGACGGCAATGCGGGGCGCGGTCACGCGGTCTTTCATGAAAGGACGGGGTTCGTTGTTGTGATCGGTGTCGGTGTCGGTGTCGGGATGGCCGCTGCGGTGGAGGCCCGCACGCGCAGCTCCGGCTGCAGCATGACCTGGCGTGCGGCCTGCCGGCGGCCTTCGATGCGTTCCATCAGCATGTCCACGGCCAGCGCGCCGATGCGCTGCTTGGGCTGGGCCACGGTGGTGAGCGGCGGGCTGGTGAAGGCCGTGAGTTCGATGTCGTCAAAGCCCACGATGGACAGCGCCTCGGGCACGCGCAGGTCGCGCTCGTGCGCGGCGCACAGCGCGCCCATGGCCATGAGGTCGTTGCAGACGAAGACGGCAGTGGGCGGCCCGGCCGCGCGCAGCACGGCGTGCATGGCTTCGTAGCCGCCCTGGCTGGTGAAGTTGCCGTGCCACAGCAGGCCTTCGCCGGTGCCGCAGCCCGCGTCGGCCAGGGCCGTGCGCCAGCCGGCAATGCGCTGCTCGCTGGGGGCAATGCCTTCGGGGCCGCCAATGCAGGCTATACGCCGGTGGCCCAGTGATAGCAGGTGGCGCGTGGCCAGCAGGCCGCCCTGCATGTGGGCGGTTTCCACCAGGTCGCAGGGCTGCTGTTCGGCGATGTCGATTTCGCGGTCCACCAGCACGGTGGGGATGGACAGGCCCGCGAGCTGCGTGGCCAGCGTGGCGTCGTGCCCGGTAGAGACCACGATGAGCCCGTCGATGCGCCGTTCGGCCAGCACCTGCAGGTAGGTGCCCTGGCGGTGCGCCTCGTCGTTGGTGTTGCACAGGATGACGTTGTAGCCCGCGCCAAAGCAGCGGTCTTCCACGCTGTGCACGATCTCGGCGAAGTAGGGGTTGGAGCTGTTGGGGATCAGCATGCCCAGCGTGCGCGTGTTGTTGCTCTTGAGGCTGCGCGCAATGGCGCTGGGCACATAGCCCAGTGCGCGGATGGCAGCCTCGACGCGCTCGCGGCCCTCGGGGCTCACGCGGCGCGTGCCGTTGACCACGTGCGACACCGTGGTGACGGACACCTCGGCGTGGCGCGCAACGTCCTTGATAGTAGCCATGCAGGAAGAAGAAAAATCGGTGTGTTGAAACAGGTTCAGCGGGCGGCGCGGCGCTGGCGCAGCGTGTCCACAATGACGGCTGCCACGATCACAAAACCCGTGATGATGCGCTTGCTGGGCTCGCTCGCGCCCACCTGGGCCAAGCCTGCTTCGAGCACCGCGATGATGAGCACGCCAAAGGCGGTGTTCACCACCGAGCCGCGCCCGCCCATCAGGCTGGTGCCGCCGATCACCACGGCCGCGATCACCTGCAGCTCCATGCCGGTGCCTGCGTTGGGGTCGGCGGCTTCGAGCCGGGCTGACTGCATCAGGCCCGCCAGGCCGGCCAGCAGGCCAGTCATGGCAAACACGATCACGCGGATGGGGCGCGGGTCCACACCGGCCAGGCGCATGGCTTCTTCATTGGTGCCAATGCCCACCACGCAGCGGCCAAACACCGTGCGCGACAGCACCAGCTGTGCCACTACCACCAGCACCCCGGCCAGCAAGAAGGCGAACGAGATGCCGCCAAAGAAGGGTGCCGACAGCCACGAGATCGCATCGCCCACGTACTGCGTGCGCGAGTCGGTGACCACATACGCGCTGCCGCGCACGGCTTCGAGCATGCCCAGCGAGACGATGAACGAGGGCAGCCGCCACGCCACCGAAATGGTGCCGGTGATGGTGCCGCACACCAGGCCCGTGGCTAGCGCCAGGGCGGCGGCGGCGGGCACCGTCCAGCCCCATTGCAGGATGGCGGCGGCCGAGGTGGCTGCGGCCAGCGCCATCACCGAGCCCACCGACAGGTCGATGCCCGCGATGATGAGCACAAAGGTCATGCCCACGGCCATCACGGCCAGGGCCGGGATCTCGTTGGCGATGGTGATGAAGGTTTCGGCGCTCCAGAAGTATTCGGACAGCGACGAGAACAGCGCCACCATGCCCGCCAAAACGGCCAGCAGGCCCAGGTAGGTGCCCAGCTGGCTGCGCCAGACCGAGGCAGAGGAGGGCGCCGCAGCGGGCGCGGCAGATGGGGTGGGGGCGTTCATGCGGTGACGGGAGAAGAAGTTGAAGGGGTGGTGCTGGCGCGCCCGCCGGGCTCGGAGAATGCGGCCGCCAGCAGCGATTGTTCGGACCACTCGCCGCGCTCGAACACGGCCACCAGGCGGCCCGCGCTCATCACGCCGATGCGGTCGGCCATGGCCATGAGTTCGCGCAGGTCGGACGACACCATCAGCAGCGCGCGGCCCTCGGCGGCCATGCGGTCCAGCTCGCCATATAGCTCGGCGCGTGCGCCCACGTCCACGCCGCGCGTGGGTTCGTCGAGCAGCAGCACGCGCACCTGGCGGTGCAGCCAGCGGGCGAACACCACCTTCTGCTGGTTGCCGCCGGAGAGCTGCCCCACGGGTTGCTCGGGGCCGTGGCAGCGCACGCGCAGTGTGCGGATGAAGCCCTGCACCAGACGGCTTTCGAGCCCGCGCTGCAGCCAGCCACCGCGTGACACGGCCGACAGGTCGGACAGCGTGGCGTTGATGCGGATGGGCTGCGACAGCAACAGGCCCTGGGATTTGCGGTCTTCGGTGACCAGGCCCACGCCGGCGGCGATGGCCTGCAGCGGGGATGCAAAACCACGCGAAAGAGTGCGCGCCGCAGGGGCTGCCGTGGCATTTGGTTTTGCTATTGAGTTTGTAGCTGTTTGCGCTTGACTATCAAGCGCTAGAGGCTGTTTTTGTTCAAATTCTGGGTGCAGCGTCACGCTGCCACGGTCTGCCCGGTCCGCGCCGAACAGCAGGCGGATCAGCTCGGTGCGGCCCGATCCGACCAACCCGGCAATGCCAAAAATTTCACCGGCCCGCAGCTCCAGGCTCACGTCCTGCACGGCGGTGCCACGGCCCAGCTTGTCGGCGCTCATCACCACGGGGCCGACGGGGCGGCGTGGTCGGTGGTCCAGGTCGCTCACCACGCGGCCCACCATGCGCTGCACCAGGTCGTCTTCGCTCATGCCCGCCATGGGGCGCACGTCCACCAGGCGGCCATCGCGCAGCACGGCCACGCGGTCGGCAATGCGGCGCAGTTCTTCGAGCCGGTGCGACACGTAGATGATGGCCACACCGCGTGCGGTGAGGTGCGCAATCTGCTCGAACAGGTAATTGGTCTCGCGCGGCGTGAGCATGGCCGTGGGCTCGTCGAGCACCAGGATGCGCGTGTCGTCCTGCAGGTTGCGCGCAATCTCCACCATCTGCTGCTGGCCGATGCCCAGCTGCGAAACGGGTGTGGCGGGGTCGATGGTGTCGAGCCCGATCTTGGCCAGCTGCGCACGGGCGGCGGCGTGCAGCACATCGCGCTGCAGCCAGCCCAGCCGGTGCGGCAGGCGGCCCATCAACAAATTCTCGGCCACGGTGAGCGTGGGCACCAGGCCCAGCTCCTGCATCACCATGCGCACGCCGTGGCGCTCGGCATCGCGGCGCGAGGTGGGCGTGTAGGTTTGGCCCGCCAGCACCATGCCACCGCGCGTGGGCTGCTCCAGCCCGCAGAGGATCTTGGACAGCGTGCTCTTGCCCGCGCCGTTCTCCCCAGTCAGCGCCAGCACCCCGCCCGCAAACAGCTCCACATTCACGCCATCGAGCACGGTGGCGGTGTAGTCCTTGCCCACGGCCTGTATGGCGAGCAGGGGTGTACGTGGTGAGTCAGGTGACGGGTTGGTGGGCATGGCAGTGTGTGCAGTTTTTAATTTTGCAGCGGTGAACAAAGCTCAGCGAAGCGGTTCTGGCTAGGCGCCGTGTCGCAGGCAGTACTGGAAGTACGACAAGACACGGCAACAACGCCAGAAGAGCTTTGTTCTCCGCTCCGAGGCTTACTTGCTGTCTTTCGTCACCAGCACCACCTCCGTCTTCACCGTGGCGGGCAGTTGGTTCTGCGGCGTCTTGGCGGCCAGGGCCTTCTGCGCCAGTTCAATGCCGAACACGGCCTGCTTGGCGGCGTACTGGTCAGCGGTGGCCAGCACGCGGCCATCCTGCAGCATGGGCTTGATGGCACCGATGTTGTCGTAGCCCACCACCTGCACCTTGCCGGTCTTGCCTGCAGCCTTCACGGCGGCCACGGCGCCCAGGGCCATGCTGTCGTTGCCCGCCAGCAGGGCCACGAGGTCAGGGTGCTCGCGCATCATGCCGGCGGCCACGGTGTTGCCCTTTTCAATCTCCCAGTTGCCGGACTGCACGCCCACCACGGTGATGTTGGCGGCCTTCATGGCGTCCTGGTAGCCCAGGGTGCGCTGCTGCGCATTGAAGGTGGTGGACACGCCTTCGATGATGCCGACCTTGTCACCGGCCTTCAGCGTCTTGGCCAGATGGTCGCCCACCAGCTTGGCGCCCGCGCGGTTGTCGGGGCCCACGAAGGGCACGGTGATGTTCTTTTCCTTCAGCGCATCGGCATCGAGCTGGTTGTCGATGTTGACCACGATGATGCCCTTGTCGATGGCGGACTTGACCACGGGCACCAGCGCCTTCGAATCCGCCGGGGCCAGCACGATGGCGTTGACCTTTTGCGCCACGGCCTGCTCGATCATCTTGATCTGCGCGGCCGTGTCGGTCTCGTTCTTGATGCCGTTGGCCACCAGCGTGTATTCCTTGGCATGGGCCTTCTGGTGCGCCTTGGCGCCGTCTTCCATGGTGCGGAAGAACTCGTTGGCCAGCGACTTCATGATGAGCGCGATCTTGGGCTTGTCTTGCGCAAACGCAGGGCTGGCCAGCAGGCTGCCCACAACGGCGAGGGCGGCGGCGGTCTGAACGGAACGGCGGGTGAACTTCATGGGTGTTGTCTCCAGGTTGGAATGTGGATAAAGGCAACGCTGAACAAGCCTCTCGCGCCCGGCGCATCCCTGGCTCAGCACGGTCTGCAGCGTTGCAAATCCTCGCGATAGCTACGGGTATCGCTGTGGTTTGCGCCTTACAGCCCATCCCGATGCAGGGCCCGCCGCATCGCGGAGGCTTATTCAGCGTCGCCCTCAGGCGACCGACAGCGCGGATAGAACCCCGGCAGACCCCGCAAAAAGGAGCGGCTGCGGAGGCCCGGTGCCTTGTCGTGATCGGGATGATAACGAAAGCAAACGTTTGCGCAAACGTTTGCTAATCGGTAAAAACCCGGAGATGCAGACATCAGGGCGCTCGAAGCGCGCAGGCGACTTGCAGTGTTTGCGCCCAAGAAAAAAGGCGCCGAAGCGCCCAGGGGGAGGTTGCCGGGTTCGGCGTTCGGGCCGCCGCCCCCATGAACAAGGTCAAGCCTTGCGCAGTTCCCTGCGCAGGATCTTGCCCACATTGCTCTTGGGCAGTTCGTCGCGGAACTCGATGTACTTGGGGCGCTTGTAGCCGGTGAGGTTCTGGTGGCAGTAGTTGGCCACTTCGTCCTCGGTCAGGGCCGGGTCGCTCTTGATGATGAACACCTTGATGGCCTCGCCCTGTTTCTCGTCGGGCACGCCGATGGCCGCGCATTCGACCACGCCGGGGCACAGGCTGATGACCTGCTCCAACTCGTTGGGGAACACGTTGAAGCCACTCACCAGGATCATGTCCTTCTTGCGGTCGATGATGCGGGTGTAGCCCTGCGGGTCCATGATGCCGATGTCGCCCGTACGCATGAAACCATCGGGCGTGAAGGCCTTGGCGTTCTCTTCGGGCTGGTTGTAGTAGCCCGTCATCACATTGGGGCCGCGGATGCAGATCTCGCCCGACTCGCCCTGGGGCAGGCTGTTGCCCTCGTCGTCCTTGATGGCAATGTCGATGCCCGGCAGCGGCAGGCCGATGTTGCCGCTGAAGGTGGTGCTGATCACCGGGTTGTTGGTGCCGATGGCGCAGGTCTCGCTCATGCCCCAGCCTTCGATCATGGTGCTGCCGGTCACCTTCTGCCACTGCTTGGCCGTGCCCTCGCTGGCCGCCATGCCACCGGCCTGCGACACGCACAGGTGCGAGAAGTCCAGCGTCTTGAACTGCGGGTTTTGCAGCAGCGCGTTGAACAGCGTGTTCACCGCTGGCAGCATGTGGAAGGGGCGCTTCTTCAGTTCGGCAATGAACTTGGGGATGTCACGCGGGTTGGGGATCAGCGTGAGGCTGGAGCCCTGGCGGATGGCCAGCAGGCACAGCGTGAGCGCAAAGATGTGGTACAGCGGCAGCGCGGCAATGCTGTTGGCCTTGGAGAGGTCGCCCACCTTGGACAGCGCTGGCGTGAACCACGCCTCGGCCTGCAGCGTGGCGGCCACGATGTTGCGGTGGGTGAGCACCGCGCCCTTGGCCAGCCCCGTGGTGCCGCCGGTGTACTGCAGGAAGGCGATCGAATCGAGCGTGGCCTGGCTGGGCGCGAGCAACTTG
>JBCNOJ010000250.1:0-7609 GCA_039593925.1 Acidovorax sp. | reverse complement strand
GTTCTGCGGCTTTCTGGGCAGCGTGGCGGGCAACCTCGCGCTCACGCTGGGCGCGCGCGGTGGGGTGTTCATCGGCGGCGGCATGGTGCCGCGCCTGGGGGCGTGGTTCGACCAATCCTCGTTCCGGGCCCGCTTCGAATCCAAAGGCCGTTTCCAGTCATACCTGGCGGGCATTCCCTGCTGGGTCATCGACCCGAGCGCCACGCCTGCGCTGTATGGCGCCTCGCGTGCGCTCGACATTGCTGGATCGGGCGGGTGAGCGGGCTTGTGGTGGAAAGGGCGGCAGCACCAGCACTGGCCATCAAGGGTGTGCACCACGTGGCCATCATCGCCAGCGACTATGCCCGCTCGCGCCGCTTTTACACCGAGGTGCTCGGCCTGCGTGTGGTGCACGAGCACTACCGCGCCGAACGGCAGTCGCACAAGCTCGACCTGCAGCTGCCCGATGGCACGCAGGTAGAGCTGTTTTCGTTCCCGAACCCGCCCGCCCGGCCGTCCTACCCCGAGGCCTGTGGCCTGCGCCATCTGGCGCTGAACGTGGCTGACATGCAGGCCAGCGTAGCTGCGCTGGCTGCACACGGCGTGGCCGTGGAGCCGGTACGGTTCGATCCCTTCACTGGCTCGCCATTCACCTTCTTGGCCGACCCGGATGGTCTGCCCATCGAACTGGTGGGGCCAATGCCGATATCGGTGTGACCCGCTCGACCTTGCAAAGAATGCGGGCGCAGGCCAGACCGACAGAAGCCGTGCAACGGCCGCGCCGCCGCACCGGCTGCGTCCCCCTTGCCGTATTGGGCAGCAGTTCGAGATAAGGGGGAAGGCGCGAAGCGCTTCAGGGGGATGCCTTACATCTCCTCGCTCCAGCAATACCCGTCGCGCGCAATCATCGCGCTGGCCGAGCTGGGGCCCCAGCTGCCGGCGGTGTAGGGGCGGGGGCCTGCAGGGTCGTTCTTCCAGTGTTGCAGGATGGGCTCCACCCAGCGCCAGGCCTCCTCCTGCTCGTCGCTGCGTACGAACAGATTCAGGCGGCCGGCGATCACATCCAGCAGCAGGCGCTCATACGCGCCCACTCGCTCGGTGCCAAAGCGCTGGTCGAAGTCGAGGTTCAGGTACACCTGCGACAGCGCAGGCTCCGTCTGCTGCTGGGCCGCGCCCTGGGCCAGCAGGTGCAGCTCCAGCCCGTCCTTGGGCTGCAGGTTGATCACCAGACGGTTGGCGGCGCCTGCGGGTGTCTTGAAGATGGGGTGGGGCACAGGGCGGAAGTTCACTACGATGTGTGCATCACGCCCCGCCAGCCGCTTGCCGGTGCGGATGTAGAAAGGCACGCCCGCCCAGCGCCAGTTGTTGATCTCGGTGCGCAGGGCCACAAAGGTTTCGGTGGTGCTGCCGGGCGCCACGCCCTTTTCCTGCTGGTAGCCCGGCACGGCCTGGCCGTGCACATTGCCGGCGGCGTACTGCCCGCGGATCACGTGCTGGCCGATGGTGTCCATGCTCCAGGGCTTGAGCGACTGGAGCACCTTCAGCTTCTCGTCGCGGATCGCGTTGGCGCTGGAGTTGATGGGCGGCTCCATGCCGATCGCGCACAAGAGCTGCAGCGCATGGTTCTGCACCATGTCGCGCAGCGCGCCGGTCTGGTCGTAGAAGGCGCCGCGCGTTTCCACGCCCAGTTCCTCGGCGATGGTGATCTGGATGTTGGCGATGGTCTCGCGCCGCCACAGCGGCTCGAACAGCGCGTTGCCAAACCGCATGGCAAAGAGGTTCTGCACCGAAGGTTTGCCCAGGTAGTGGTCGATGCGAAAGACCTGCTCTTCCTTGAGTACGCGGCGCAGCGTGTCGTTGATCGCCTGGTTGGACTGCAGGTCGTGGCCCAGCGGTTTTTCCAGCACCACGCGGGTGTTGGGGCCGTTCAAGCCCACGGCAGCGATCTGCTCGCACACGTTGGTGAACAGGCTGGGCGCCGTGGCCACGTACATCACCACGGTGTCGGCGCTGCGCTCGCGCAGCATCTCGGACAGGCGCGCATAGTCCTCGGTTTTCGACAGGTCCATGCGCAGGTAGTGCAGCAGGGCGCCGAACTGCTCGAACTCTTCCGGCGTGGGCCGCTTGGCCAGGTCCACGCTGTCGAAGCGCGACTGGATCAGGCTGCGGTATTGTTCATGGCTCAGATCGTCCCGCGCCACCGCGATGATGCGGCCACCTGATGGCAGGGTTCCATGGCGAAACGCCTGGAAAAGCGCCGGCATCAGCTTGCGCCAGGCCAGGTCGCCCGTTCCGCCAAACAGGACAAGATCAAAACTCATGGGGTCTCCGCGTTGTGTGGGTTGGGTGCGTTTTGAGCTGGGCATTGTAATCACGTTACATAAAACTGTGTAGGTCTAATGCCTACAAACGTTTTTTCACACCTATTCAGCAAGAAAGTATCTGGGTTTTTCTGTAATCAAGTTACTATTTCGGCGGTTTTGTTTCTGCCCGCCTTTCGCTCAAGTCCCCTATTTCTTATGCCACTTCGTTGTGACCAGAGCCCCCACTGGCTCGCACTGCAATCCGCCTTTTCTGCCACCGGCGCCCGGCTGGATCTGCGCCAGGCGTTCGCTGATGACGGCGCGCGGTTTGCCCATTTCAGCCAGCCAGCGCCCCATGTGTTTGCCGACTTGTCCAAGAACCTCTGGGACCGCGACACCGAAGGCCTGCTGCTGGCGCTGGCGCGCGACTGCGGCATCGAACAGCGCCGTGACGCCATGCTGCGCGGTGACCCCATCAACAGCACCGAAGGTCGCGCAGCGCTGCACACCCTGCTGCGGCGGCCGGCGGGCCTGGCGCTGCCGGGCGACAACGCAAGCATCGCGAGCGACCTGCAGGCAGTGCATGCCACGCTCGAAGCCATGCTGGCGTATGCCGATGGCGTGCGCGCAGACAGCCGCATCACCGATGTGGTGAACATCGGCATCGGCGGCTCGGACCTGGGGCCGCACATGGCGGTGCTGGCACTGGAGCAATACCGCGCGCAGGGCAAGCGGCTGCACTTCGTCTCCAACGTGGATGGGCATGAACTGCATGGCGTGCTGCAATCGGTCCGGCCTGAAAGCACGCTGTTTCTCATTGCCTCCAAAACTTTCACCACCGCCGAAACCATGACCAACGCGCGCTCGGCACTGGCCTGGTTTGCCGCGCATGGCGGTCAGGACGTGGCACGCCACTTTGCCGCGCTGACCACCAACGTCGAGGCAGCATGCGTGCTGGGCATCACCACCACCTTTGGCTTCTGGGACTGGGTGGGCGGCCGCTATTCGCTGTGGTCGGCGATTGGGCTGCCACTGGCCATCTCGATCGGCTCTGCAGGCTTCAAGAACCTGCTGGCTGGCGCCCATGCCATGGACGAGCACTTTCGCACCGCGCCGCTGGCGCAGAACCTGCCAGTGCGTTTGGGCCTGCTCGACATCTGGTACCGCAATTTCCACCGCTTCACGAGCCGCTGCATCGCGCCGTACCACGCTGCGCTGCGCCGCCTGCCCGCGTACCTGCAGCAACTGGAGATGGAAAGCAACGGCAAGCGCGTGGCGCTGGATGGCACGCCGCTGCACGTGGCGACCTCGCCCGTGCTGTGGGGCGAGCCGGGCACCAACGGCCAGCACGCGTTCTTCCAGATGCTGCACCAGGGCACCGATGTGCTGCCGCTGGAAATCGTGGCGGTGCGAGAGCCCACGCACCCGCTGCCCGGCCACCACAACAAGCTGCTGGCCAACGCGCTGGCCCAGGCACAGGCGCTGATGGTGGGCAAGGAAGGGCAGGACGGCCACCGCCACTTCCCGGGCAACCGGCCCAGCACCTTCCTGCTGCTGGACTCGCTCACGCCCGCGTCGCTGGGCGCACTGATCGCGCTGCAGGAGCACCGCGTGTTCGTCAGCGGCGCGCTCTGGGGCATCAACAGCTTCGACCAGTGGGGTGTGGAACTGGGCAAGGTGCTGGCCAAGGACATCGAAGCACGGCTGGAAAGCGGCGATGCGCAGGGGCTGGACGGCTCTACCGCAGGCCTGCTGGCACGTTTGCGCTAACGCGGCAAAGGCAGTGCGGCTCAGGCAGCGCGTCGCCTGCCCTGAGGTCAATGCGCTCCATCACTCCATGGGGCGTCGCGACCGGCACGGCGCCACAGCGCTCGCAGGCAGGAAACAAAAAAACATGGCAGCTTGAACTGCTACACGGCCGCAGAGGGCGGCCTTGAAGGAGACCAACGCATGACGGCATCACCGCAGCCCGACTTTCGCTCGCCCGCATTCCTGCGCGCACACATGCGCCAGACCATTGCGTTCTACAACCCCGTGGCGACCGACCCAAGCGGCGGGCACTACCACTTTTATCTGGACGATGGCACGGTGTACAACGCACACACCCGCCACTTGGTCAGTGCCACGCGGTTCGTTGTCACGCACGCCATGCTCTATCGCATCACCGGCGAGGCGCGTTACCAGCAAGGCATGCGGCATGCACTGGAGTTTTTGCGCACTGCGTTTCTTGACCCTGCCACGGGCGGCTACGCCTGGCTGATCGAATGGCGAGATGGTCGCGCCACGGTGCAGGACGCCACACGACACTGCTACGGCATGGCCTTTGTGATGCTGGCATACGCCCGCGCTCACGAGGCCGGAGTGTCCGAGGCCCGCGACTGGCTGGCTGAGGCTTTTCAGACGGCTGAGAAGCACTTCTGGCAACCCGCCGCAGGCCTGTATGCCGACGAGGCCAGCCCCGATTGGCAACTCACCAGCTACCGCGGCCAGAACGCCAACATGCACGCCTGCGAGGCCATGATCTCGGCCTTTCGCGCCACGGGCGAGCGCCGTTACATCGAGCGTGCGGAGCAACTTGCGCAAGGCATCTGCCAGCGGCAGGCGGCGCTGTCCACCGTCGCCCTCGCTCCCGCCGCTGAAGGGTGGGTGTGGGAACACTTCCACGCCGACTGGTCGGTGGACTGGGACTACAACCGCTGCGACCGCAGCAACATCTTCCGCCCCTGGGGCTATCAAGTCGGCCACCAGACCGAATGGGCCAAGCTGCTGCTGCAACTCGATGCCCTGCTACCCGCCGACTGGCATTTGCCCTGTGCGCGGCGCCTGTTTGATGCCGCTGTGGAGCGCAGCTGGGATGCCGAACACGGCGGCCTGTACTACGGCATGGCGCCCGACGGCAGCATCTGCGACGACGGCAAATACCACTGGGTGCAGGCCGAGAGCATGGCGGCTGCGGCGGTGCTGGCTGTGCGCACGAGCGACGAGCGCTATTGGCAGTGGTACAACCGTATCTGGACCTATTGCTGGGCGCATTTTGTGGACCACGAACATGGTGCGTGGTTTCGCATCCTGCACCGCGACAACCGCAACACCACCCGCGAGAAGAGCAATGCGGGGAAGGTGGACTATCACAACATAGGGGCGTGTTATGACGTGTTGGGGGCGATGCGTGCAGGGAATCCCGTAGCTGCGAAGTAAGGCGCCGTTGCGAGATCGGAAAAGCAGCATCCAGAAATCAAACGCCTGATCCGCAGGCAGACCGCTACCTATCTGCCACGTCTTTTTTTTAAGGAGGACGCGGCCCTAAATTTTGGGGCTATTGAGCACTTTGTTTGGTCCGACTGCCTAGTGCGTTCGGGCGAAAACCATGGCGGTCCTTTGGGTAAATGCAATCCTGCATCGACATGATTCCGAGAGACTCGATGTCGACAAATGTGCTGTGGTCGGTTGACTGCTCTGATTCGGCATGCAAGACCTCGGGTGGAACGCCGTTCAAGAGCAGCAGGTTCTTCAGGTAAGCAGCCCTTTGCACTGCAACAGCCTGAGAACTGCTAGCAGGGCTTTGCGCGAGTACAACCACGATCACAAGGGGGCACCAGTCGGCATTGCGGAGAGATTCCACATAGTTTGCTATCTCCTGACGACCTTCCGCCAGGAGTGCTGTGGCACCCACATCAAAGTGGACGGCATGTGCTTTGACTCTCTTCTGCGAATCTGCCTGTGCGGATAGAGCAAGGGCGCCGCAAAGCATGAATAAGCCCCAGACTCTCAAGCCGTTGGCCATTGATGAGTGGGTTATCGAACTGGACATGCGTGGTGTGTTGTCAGCCCTTGAAGGGCGTTGTGGCTGAAGAGAAGAAGTTCACGGGAAGCCCCGCTACGCTGACTGGAAGGCTCATCAACGACCCCGCCGGCACCTTTGCTTCCTGTTCCTCCCTCTGCCTCCCCGCCCGCGCCGATGTAATGAACAGCGTCCGCAGGCCCTCCCCTCCAAAACACACCATGGTCGGGCATTGCACCGGCACCTCAATGTGCTGCAGCACGTCACCCGCTGGCGAAAGCTGCAACACACACGCCCCTTCATACATCGCCACCCAGTAGTTCCCCTCCACATCCACCGCAGCCCCATCGGGCCGCCCACCGTAAGGCTGGCCGTCCACCTTGCGGTCAAACTGGACCCACGGACGGCGGTGGGTGATTGCGCCTGTAGCCGCGTCAAAGTCGAATTGGTCGATGCGATGCTCCGGTGTGTTCGACCAGTACATCGTTCGGTTGTCGGGGCTGAAAGCCAGGCCGTTGGCGGTGAGGTTGTCGCCCGCCATGTGGCGCACGCTGTAGCCCGTGGCGCTGGCGGCGTCGGCCTTCAGGCACCACAAGGCGGCGTTGGGCGCGGTGCGCGGCGTGATGACCGAGCCCGCCCAGAACCGCCCTGCCGTGTCGCACCGGCCGTCGTTCAGGCGCAGCACAGCGGTGTCGTGCTGCTCGGGCGGCAGCAGGGCCAGGCAGGTGAGGGCGGTTGGGTCTGCGCTGTCCTTTGCCGTATCCAGAAGGTAGAAGCCGTTCCGTAACCCGATTACCAATCGCCCATCCGGTGCAGGCGCGCAGCAGCCGGGCTCGCTGGGCATGCGCCATTGCCGGTGGCGGCCGGTTTCGGGGTGCCATGCATGCACCGCTTGTCCCTGAATGTCACACCAGTAAAGGGATTTTTCCGTGGGGTGCCAGAAGGGCGATTCGCCCAGTTCGGACGGCGGCAGGGGCAGGGTTTGCAGGGACATGGGTTGAAGCGGGGTGGTTATCGAGTTACATTCTAGGGCCTCAGATACTGAGCCCCGGCACCATGCACGGGGCCTTGCCACCCACCGATGGAGACTTCCATGCACCCAGTCGTAGCGCGCGTCACCGAGCGCATTGTCCAGCGGAGCGCAGACACGCGCGGCGCTTACCTCGCCGGTGTTGACGCCATGATCGCTCGCAAGCCCGCACAAGACCGCATGGGCTGCGCCAATCTGGCCCATGCCTATGCGGCGTTGCCGGGCTCTGACAAGTTCAAGGTCACCGTCGAGAAGGCGCCCAACATCGGTATCGTCACGGCCTACAACGACATGCTCTCGGCCCACCAGCCGTACCAGGGCTACCCCGCCGTGCTGCGTGATGAGGCCGCCAGGCACGGCGCTACGGTGCAGGTGGCCGGCGGTGTGCCGGCGATGTGCGACGGCGTGACGCAGGGCACGCCCGGCATGGAGCTGTCGCTGTTCTCCCGCGATGCGATTGCCATGGCCACGGCGGTAGCGCTGTCCCACGATGTGTTCGATGGTGCGCTGCTGCTG
>JBCNOJ010000025.1:0-20763 GCA_039593925.1 Acidovorax sp. | reverse complement strand
AGCGATGCGGCGGGCGCATCGGCATGCGCGCCCAGGCCGCAGCGCTCGATCTGGCGGCGCGCCTCGGCCAGCAGGGCAGCTTCTTCGGCGCGGTCCAGGCGCAGCATGGAGGCGATCCAGCCCCGGTGCGCACGCTGGTGAGCGCCCAGGGCCACGTTCTCGACCACGCTGCGCTGGCCCAGCAGGCGCACGTGCTGGAAGGTGCGCGACATGCCCAGCAGCGCAAAGGCGCGCGAAGGCTGGCGCAGCATGGCGCGGTCCATCAGGCGCACCTCGCCTTCGGTGGCGTCGTCCACGCCAGAGATCATGTTGAAAAACGTGCTCTTGCCCGCGCCGTTGGGGCCGATCAGGGCATGCACCTCGCCGGCCTTCACGTCCATGGACACGTTGTTGTTGGCCACCAGGCCGCCAAAGCGCTTGGTCACGTTGCGCGCCTGCAGCAGCACGGTGCCCGCAGCGGGCAAGGTGCGCTGCTCCAGCGGCACGGCCTGTTGCGCCGCACGGGGTGCCTCGCGCTTGAGCCACCGGTCTGAAAAGCGCTGCACCGTGGGCCACAGGCCGTCGGCAAAACGCTGCAGCACGAAGACCATGAGCAGCCCGAAAACAATGACCTCGAAGTTGCCGCTGGTGCCCAGCAGCGAGGGCAGCACGTCTTGCAGTTTTTCCTTGAGCAGGGTGATGAGCGTGGCGCCCAGCACGGCGCCCCACAGATGCCCTGCCCCGCCCACCACGGCCATGAACAGGTATTCGATGCCAATGTTGAGATTGAACGGCGTGGGGCTGACAAACCGCTGCAGGTGCGCATACAGCCAACCAGAGATGGCCGCCAGCAGCGCGGCCAGCACGAAAAGCTTGATGCGGTAGCGGGCGGTGTCCACGCCCATGGACTCGGCCATCACCCGCCCGCCCTTGAGCGCGCGGATGGCACGGCCTTCGCGCGAGTCGAGCAGGTTGTGCATGAGCCACAGTGAAGCCAGCAGCACAGCCCAGATCAGCACGCCAATGGCACGCGGCGAAGCCAGCGAGAAGCCCGCCACCACCAAGGGCGGAATGCCGGTGATGCCCGTCTGCCCGCCCAGAAACTGCATGTTGCCGAACAGGTAGTACAGCGACAGGCCCCAGGCGATCGTGCACAGCGGCAGGTAGTGGCCCGACAGCTTGAGCGTGACCGCGCCCAGCCCCCAGGCCACGGCGAAGGTGATCACCAGCCCCAGAAACAGGCCCACCCAGGGCAGGGCCCCCATGCCCACAAGGCCCGAGAGAAACTGCACCGACACGGGCGCCGTGCACACCCACGCGGTGGCGTAGGCGCCAGTGCCCACAAAGGCAGCCTGGCCGAACGACGTCATGCCGCCCACACCCGTGAGCAGGACCAGCCCGATGGCCACGATGGAATACAAGCCGATGTAGCTCAGCTTGACCACGGTGAAGTCCGACAGCCAGCCCCAGCTCAGGGCCAACAGCGCCACCGCCAGCAGCGTGAGCTGGGTGCGTGTGATGACCCCACGCGGCGCATCGGTGGCGGACGCTGCGGTGTGGGCTTGGGTGGGGGTTGTCTTGAGAGGGGCACTCATTCTTCGTCCTCCACATGGCGGCTGTTGAGCGAGCGCCACCACAGCACGGGGACGATCAGGGTGAACACGAGAACCTCCTTGTAGGCACTGGCCCAGAACGATGCGAACGACTCCAATTGCCCCACGATCAGCGCGCCGGCCAGGGCCATGGGGTAGCTGGCCAGCCCCCCGACGATGGCCGCCACGAAGCCTTTGAGGCCGATCAGAAAACCGGTGTCGTAGTACACGGTGGTCAGTGGCGCAATCAGCAGGCCTGAAATGGCACCGATGAGCGCGGCCAGCGCAAAGCTCACGTCGCCCGACAACTCGGTGGGAATGCCCATGAGGCGCGCGCCCACGCGGTTGATGGCCGTGGCGCGCAGCGCCTTGCCGACCATGGAGCGGCCGAAAAACAGAAACAGCAGCATCACCAGGGCCAGCGTGACACCCAGCACCACCAGCGACTGGCCGGAGATGGGAATGCCGCCCAGGTCAAAGCGCGCTTCGGAAAACGGCGGCGTGCGCTGGCCTTCGGCCCCAAAAAACAGCAGACCCAAACCCACCAGCACGCCGTGCAGCGCCACCGAAACGATGAGAAGCATCAGCACCGTGGCATCGGCCAGCGGGCGGTAGGCCAGGCGGTACAGCAGCGGCCCCATGGGCGTGATGAGCACCAGCGTGGCCAGGGCCTGCATGCCCAGCGAAGTGGGGCGCAGCCCCACGATCAGCGCCGCAGCCACCAGCGGCAGCACCAGGCACCACACGATGGTGGCAGGCCAGTTGACGGGACTGCCGCGCTGGTAGCGCACGCCCTCCACCACCAGCACCATGGCGGCCAGGCCCACCAGCAGCCACAGCGTGCCGGGAATGCGCCCGCCCTGCATCATGGCCATGGTCAGCGCGCCAAAGGCCACGAACTCGCCCTGGGGGATGAAGATCACCCGGGTCACGGAAAAAACCAGCACCAGTGCCAGCGCCATCAGTCCATAGATAGCGCCATTGACAATGCCGTCCTGCCCCAGCAGCAGGGCGATCTGCAAATCCATATTCGGCTTTCGTTCAGAAGCGGATCCAATGGCGTTTACTGCAATTTTGATAGCTACCAGCGCTTACTGAGTAAGCGCTGGAGGCCAATTTGATTGCAATTTTCGGCAGCCACGCGCCGACGGGGCGCACACCCCAAAACCTGGCGCGGCCCCACGAGTGCTCCCGCGCAAGGGCCGCCCCGCCGCGCTGGGAGCGTCCCCCCTCCGGGGGGGAAGGCGCGCAGCGCCTCAGGGGGGAGTCAAGGCTGGTATTTCCAGGTCCCGTTCTCGATCTTGACCATCACGCGGGCACGGTTGTCCAGGCCCAGGTGGTCGTCGGGCGACATGGTGAAGATGCCGTGTGCGCCAGGCACTTCCTTGACCTGCTCCAGCGCTTCACGCAGGGCGACGCGGAACTCGACCGTTCCAGGCTTAGCCTTCTTGAGCGCCGCAGGCACAGCAGCGGCCATCAGCGCACCGGCATCCCAGCCGTGCGCGCCAAAGGTGGACACGCTGTCCTTGCCGTGGGCGGCTTCGTACGCGGCAACGTAGGCGGTCGCAGACTTCTTCACGGGGTGCGAGTCGGGCAGTTGCGCTGCCACCAGCACCGGGCCCGATGGCAGGAAGGTGCCTTCCACGTCCTTGCCACCCACACGCAGGAAGTCGGCATTGGCCACGCCGTGGGTCTGGTAAATCTTGCCGGCATAGCCGCGCTCTTTCAGCGTCTTCTGGGGCAGCGCGGCAGGCGTGCCCGAACCGGCGATCAGCACCGCGTCCGGCTTGGCCGAGATCATCTTCAGCGTCTGGCCCGTGACCGAGGTGTCGGTGCGCGCATAGCGCTCGTTGGCCACGATGGTGAGGTTCTTTTGCGCGGCAGCCTTGCTGAACTCCTGGTGCCAGCCTTCGCCGTAGGCGTCCGAGAAGCCGATGAACGCCACCGTCTTGACGCCTGAGCTGACCATGTGGTCCACGATGGCCAGCGACATCATGATGTCGTTCTGCGGCGTCTTGAACACCCATTTCTTCTTGGCGTCCATGGGCTCCACGATGCGTGCCGAGGCCGCCATCGAGATCATGGGCGTCTGCGCTTCGGCGGCCACATCGATCATGGCCAGCGAATTGGGCGTGGTGCTGGAGCCCAGAATGATGTCGACCTTGCTCTCGCTGATCAGCTTGCGCGTGTTGCTCACGGCCGTGGTCGTGTCGGACGCGTCGTCCAGAACGATGTAGTTGACCTTCTCGCCGCCGATGGTGCGCGGCATCAGCGCGATGGTGTTCTTCTCGGGGATGCCCAGCGAGGCTGCCGGACCGGTGGCCGACACCGTCACGCCGACGTTGATGTCCGCCAGGGCAGCGCCGCAGGTCAGGGCGGCGGCCGCGGCCACCAGAGCAAAGGAAAGGGTGTTGCGTTTCTTCATGGTTTGTCTCCTGGTTGAAATCGTTGTCGCTGAACATCAGCGCCGTGAAAACTCCGCTTTTCGCTCCGTCCACCCCCAAAAAAGGTGCTGGCGAAATTTGTTATTAAGAAATCAATTCATCTAAACGAAACTTCTTGATGTTAGGCAAGATATTCGCCAATGTCTAACTCATTTGTTTAGGTGAAAACCCGACCGCGCGGTCATGGTTGCGCTACCACTGAGGGCCCTCCGCCCAATGACACACCCGGCTGCGGCATGCGCACCGCCGGCACGCCGCCAAAAAACAGGTCGGCCACGATGGGCGCCATGGCTTCGTAGTTCAGCTCGCCATCGGGCCGCAGCCAGGTGAACATCCAGTTGATCATTCCGAACAGCAGCATGGTCAGGGCCTTGGTCAGCCCGGCGGCGTCGGTGTCGGGGCGCATCTGCGCCAAGGCATTGGCGAAGGCGGCCACCACGGCGCGTTCCTTGCCCAGAATGCGCTCGCTGTCCTCGGGCTGCAGAAAGCGCACGTCCTCGGTCAGCACGCGGTGGGCATGCTGGGCGCCAGCGTATTCCTTCACAAAGCGGTGGATCAGCTCGCGCAGGCGCGGTTCGGGCGGCAGGTTTTGGGCCTCGACTTCCTCCACCAGCGCCTGCAGCCGGGACATGTGGCCGTCGGCGATGTGCACCAGCAGGTTGTACTTGTCGCGAAAGTAGTGGTACAGCGTGGGCTTGGACAGGCCGCAGGCCTCCGCCACCTCGTTCATCGACGTGGCCGGGTAGCCTCTACGGGCGAACAGCTCGGCGGCATGGCGCAGGATCATTTCGCGCTGATCGTCGTATCCGGGAGATCGGCCTCGGGCCATGGGCAGTTTTCCTTTGCATCCGGTTGTGAAGGGCCGCCATCTTGCCGCATGCCCCGGCACCGCAGCCCTGCGCAGCGCCCACCCTGTGCGGGACCGGGCGCTGCAGGCAGCAGTGGATGCCTTCTCGGTCTTCATCAGCGTTCGTCGAACGACAGCACGACGCTGTCGGTCAGGGGACGGCACTGGCAGGTGAGCACGAAGCCTGCGGCCACCTCGTTCTTGTCGAGCGCGAAGTTGCGCTCCATGCGCACCTCGCCCTCCACACATTTGGCGCGGCAGGTGCCGCACACGCCGGAGGTGCATGAGAACGGCACCTCCAGCCCAGCGGCCGATGCGGCATCCAGGATGCTCGGCTGGTCTTTGGAAAAGGCGAACTCGCGCCGCAGGCCATCGCGCACGATGGCGATGCGGGCCGACTGCGCGTCCCCCGGCAGGGCCTCGTGCACCACCGCGCCCACGGTGCCGCCGGCGGGCAGGGCCACGCCAAAGCGCTCCACATGGATGCGCTCGGCCGGTACGCCTGCGGCCAGCAGCGCGGCCTCCGCCTCGTCGTTCATCTGGAACGGGCCGCAGATGAAGGCCTCGTCGATCTTCTGCGCAGGAACCAGGGCTTGAAGAAACTCGGCCAGCTTTTCGCGGTTGACGAAGCCCATGTTCAGCGGCGCGTCGGTCTGCTCGGCGGAGAACACGTGGTGCAGCACCAGGCGCGTGAGGTAGCGGTTCTTGAGGTCCTCGATCTCCTCCTTGAACATCGTGGACTGCAGCGTGCGGTTGCCGTAGATCAGCGTGAAGCGGCTAGCGGGCTCGCGCGCGAGCACCGTCTTCATGATCGACAGGATGGGCGTGATGCCGCTGCCGCCCGCAATGCCTAGGAAGTGGCGCTGCGCCTCGGGCTTCACGGGCACAAAGAAGCGGCCCTGAGGCGCCATGACCTGCAGCGTGTCGCCCACCTGGAGCTGGGTGTTGATCCAGTTGGAGAACACGCCGCCGTTGACCTTGCGCACGCCCACGCGCAGCTCGGCATCGTCCACGCCGGCGCAGATGGAGTACGAGCGGCGCAGGTCCTGGCCGCCGATGTCGGTGCGCAGCGTGAGGTACTGGCCCTGCGTGAAGCCGAACACCTCGCGCAGATCGGGCGGCACGTCGAAGGAGACGATGACGGCCTCGGCCGTGTCGGGCTCGATGGCGCGCACGCGCAGGGGGTGGAAGATGACGCTCATGTCGGTGTCTTGTGGGAGGTGCGTAGGGGCTAGGCCGTCACAGCGGCTTGAAATGTTCAAACGGCTCGCGGCAGGCCATGCAGCGGTACAGCGCCTTGCAGGCCGTGGAGCCAAAGGCCGAGAGCCGCTCGGTCTGCAGGCTGCCGCAGCGCGGGCAGGCCAGGGCCGGTGCGGCCGCGTGGGCGCGCGGCATGAAGCGCAGGGGCACCTCGGTGCCCGGCGGCAGCGGGCCGGGCGGTGCGATGCCGTAGGCCAGCAGACGGGCACGGCCGCGTTCGGTGATCCATGCGGTGGTCCAGGCCGGGGCGCGCTGCAAGGTGGCATGGGCCGGGCCCAGGCCGGCTGCCTCGACGGCGGCGAGCACGTCGCGCTCGATGGCCTCGGTGGCCGGGCAGCCCGAATAGGTGGGGGTGAGCACGATCTCCAGCCCCTCGCCCGCCAGGCGCACGTCGCGCACGATGCCCAGGTCGCACACGGAGACCGCAGGCACCTCGGGATCGGGCACGCCGTCGAGCACCTCCCAAGCGCGCGCGATGCGTGCGTCGGATGCTTCCGTGGGCGCCAGGGGCTCGGCCATGTTCACCACACGCCTCCGGGAAAGCTGCGCTGCAGGTATTGCATCTCGGTGAGGATGTAGCCCATGTGCTCGCTGTGCACGCCTTGTTTGCCGGTACTGAGGAAGGCCGATTCCTGCGGCGTGGCCAGGCTGGCCGCTGCCAGGATCTGCGCCATCTCGCCGGTCCAGGCGTCCTTCAGGTCGGCCCAGCGCGGGCCCAGGCCCGTGGCGTGCGCGGCGTCGTCCACCGCATCGGCCACGAACAGCTCGGGCGTGTAGCGCCACAGGGCCTTCAACGCCGCTTCGGTGCGGCGGCGCGATTCGGCCGTGCCGTCACCCAGGCGCACGACCCAGTCGGCCGCGTGCTGCTGGTGGTAGCGCGCCTCCTTGAGGGCCTTGCCCGCGATGGCGGCGAGCTCCGGGTCGCTGGAGTCGAGCAGGCGCTCCCACAGCTGCTTGAGCAGCGTGGCCACCATGGCATTGCGCACCACGGTGAAGGCGAAGTCGCCGCGGGGCAGTTCCACCAGGGTCAGGTTGCGGTATTCGCGCTCGTCGCGCAGGAAGGCGAGCTGGTCTTCGTCATGGCCGCGGCCTTCGATCTGGCCGGCGCGCGTAAGCACGGCGCGCGCCTGGCCCACGAGGTCCAGCGCCATGTTGGACAAGGCAATGTCTTCTTCCAGAACCGGGCCGTGACCGCACCATTCGGACAGGCGCTGGGCCAGGATGAGGCAGGTGTCGCCGATGCGCAGCAGGTACTGCACGCCTGCGTCCTGGCTGATGTGGATGCTGGTGGCTTGCATGGCGGCGGTGCTCACATGTGGTCCACGGACTCGGGCAGCACGTAGAAGGTGGGGTGGCGGTAGACCTTGTCCTGCGCCGGGTCGAAATACATGGACTTCTCGCCGGGGTCGCTGGCCACGATCTGGTCGGACCGCACGACCCAGACGCTGGTGCCTTCCTGGCGGCGGGTATAGACGTCGCGCGCGAGCTGGATGGCCATCTTCGGGTCGGCGGCGTGCAGGCTGCCGCAGTGCTTGTGGTCCAGCCCGGCCTTGCTGCGCACGAAGACCTCCCACAGGGGCCATTCGGTGGCGGTCGCAGAGGTCGCTTCGTCGGAAGGTGCGTGGGTGCTCATGGGGTGGTCTCCGGACATTCGTTGGCAGTACGTTGCACTACATTTTTCATAGCTGCCAGCGCTTTCTGGACAAGCGCTGGAGGCACTTTTTATTCAAATTCCGCGCGGCGAATCAGGCGGCAGCCTTCACCGGCGCGTGCTTGGCCGCGTGGGCCAGGGCCGCCTCGCGCACCCAGGCGCCGTCTTCCCAGGCCTTGACGCGGGCGCCCAGGCGCTCTTCGTTGCAGGGGCCGTCGCCGCCGATGACGCGCCAGAACTCGCTCCAGTCGATGGCGCCGTAGTCGTGCGCCTGGCGCTCCTCATTCCACTTCAGGTCGGGGTCGGGCAGGGTCACGCCCAGCACCTTGGCCTGCTCGACCGTGGCGTCGATGAACTTCTGGCGCAGCGTGTCGTTGGAGACGCGCTTGATGCCCCAGCGCATGGACTGCGCGGAGTTGGGCGACTGGTCATCCGGCGGGCCAAACATCATGATGGAGGGCCACCACCAGCGGTTGACCGCGTCCTGCACCATGGCGCGCTGGGCATCGGTGCCCTGCTGCATCATGGTGAGCAGCGCGTCGTAGCCCTGGCGCTGGTGGAAGCTCTCTTCGCGGCAGATGCGCACCATGGCGCGTGCGTACGGCGCGTACGAGCAACGGCAGATCGGCACTTGGTTCATGATGGCCGCGCCGTCCACCAGCCAGCCAATGGTGCCCATGTCGGCCCAGGTCAGCGTGGGGTAGTTAAAGATCGAGCTGTACTTGGCCTTGCCGGTGTGCAGGGCGTGCAGCATCTCGTCGCGCGAGCTGCCCAGCGTTTCGGCCGCAGCATACAAATACAGGCCGTGGCCGCCCTCGTCCTGCACCTTGGCCAGCAGGATAGCCTTGCGCTTGAGCGTGGGCGCGCGCGTGATCCAGTTGCCCTCGGGCAGCATGCCCACGATCTCCGAGTGCGCGTGCTGGCTGATCTGGCGCAGCAGCGTCTTGCGGTAGTGCTCGGGCATCCAGTCCTTGGCTTCGATGAATTCGCCCGCGTCGATGCGCGCGTCGAAGGCCTCCTGACGCTGCATCTCTTCGGCGCTGCGCAGGGCCTTGCCGGCGTCGCCGGCTTCCTTGCCCATGGTGTCCATGGCCTGTGTGTACATGGTGGAGTCCTTTCTTGCGGTGGCGCCCGGCGGCTCAGCGCGGGCGCTTGTCGATCACGCGGCGGGCCTTGCCCACCAGCGTGCGTTCGATGGAGTCCTGGGCCAGCACCTCGACCTGGCAGGTGATGCCCACCAGGGTCTTGATGCGGTGCTGCACCCAGCCGGTGAGCTCGCTGCGCTCGCCGTCGGCCACGCCAGGCTGCAGCTCGCAGCGCACGGTGACCTGGTCGAGGTTGCCGTCGCGCGCCACCAGGATCTGGTACTGGCCCGAGAGTTTTGCGTGCTGCAGCACGATCTCTTCGATCTGCGTGGGGAACACGTTCACGCCGCGGATGATGAGCATGTCGTCCGAGCGGCCCACGATCTTGCCCATGCGGCGGAACGCGCGCGAGGTGGGCGGCAAGAGGCGCGTGAGGTCGCGCGTGCGGTAGCGGATGATGGGCAGCGCCTCCTTGCTCAGCGAGGTGAAGACGAGCTCGCCCTCCTCGCCGTCGGGCAGCACCTCGCCCGTCTCGGGGTCGATGATCTCGGGGTAGAAATGGTCTTCCCAGACCACCGGGCCGTCCTTGCTTTCAACGCACTCGCTGGCCACGCCCGGGCCCATCACTTCAGACAGGCCGTAGATGTCCACCGCGTCGATGCCGGCCTTGGTCTCGATCTCGCGGCGCATGGCTTCGGTCCAGGGCTCGGCGCCGAAGATGCCGATCTTGAGCGAGCTGTCGCGCGGGTCCATGCCCTGGCGCACGAACTCCTCGTTGATGACCTGCATGTACGAGGGCGTGACCATGATGATGCTGGGCTGGAAGTCGCGGATCAGCTGCACCTGCTTTTCGGTCTGGCCGCCGGACATGGGAATCACTGTGCAGCCCAGCCGCTCGGCGCCGTAGTGCGCGCCCAGGCCGCCCGTGAACAGGCCATAACCGTAGGCCACGTGGATCAGGTCGCCCGCGCGGCCGCCCGCTGCGCGGATGGAGCGCGCCACCAGGTCGGCCCAGGTGTCGATGTCCTTGAGCGTGTAGCCCACCACCGTGGGCTTGCCCGTGGTGCCCGAGGACGCGTGAATGCGCGCCACCTGCTCGCGCGGCACGGCGAACATGCCGAAGGGGTAGTTGTCGCGCAGGTCCTTCTTGACCGTGAAGGGGAATTTCGACAGGTCGGACAGCTGCTTGAGGTCCGCCGGGTGCACGCCTTTGGCGTCGAAAGCCTGCTTGTAATGCGGCACGTTGTCGTAGGCGTGCTGCAGCGTCCAGCGCAGGCGCTGCAGCTGCAGGGCCTGGACCTCGTCGCGGCTGGCGGTTTCGATGGGCTCCAGGTCGCCTGGGGCGGGGTGGCGCACGGCCATGGGGTGTCTCCTTGGGTTCTTGTTCAGGGTCAACGCGCCGAGCCGGACAGCGGCACGGTCTGCTTGCCCTTCATGCAGTACGAGCGGCCGCGGAACACGGCAATCGCCTCGCCGCGCTGGTTGTGCACGTTCACGTCGTAGACGCCGGTGCGGCCGGCCAGCGAGACCTCGGTGGCCACGGCGGTGAGGCGGTCACCCTCGCGCGCGGGCGCCAGGAAGTCGATGGACAAGCCCGAGGCCACGGTCATGTCGTTGCGCGCATTGCACGAGAAGGCGAACGCCGAATCGGCCAGCGTGGTGATGAAACCGCCGTGGCAGATATCGAAGCCATTGAGCATGTCGGCACGCACGGTCATTTCCAGGGTGGCCCGGCCCGGCGCGATGGCCGTGATGGCGATGCCCAGGCCCCGCGTGGCGCGGTCGTTGGCGAGCATGCCGGTGCGTACGTGCTCGGCGATGGCCTGGGGGTCCATGGAAACGGTGGTGGAGTCCATTGTGTATGCGGTGTTCAGCGGTCTTTGAAGACAGGGGCGCGCTTGGCCGTGAAGGCTTCGACGCCCTCGCGGTAGTCGGCGGAGGCACCCAGGGTGCGCTGCAAAGTTGCCTCCTGCGTCAATGCCTGGCCGTATTCCATCTGGGCGGCGGCGTCCATGGCGTTGCGCGTGGCCACCAGCGCCTTCACGGGCATGGCGGCCAGGCGCTGGGCCAGGGTCTGGGTTTCGTCCTGCAGGGCGGCGTCGTCCACGCAGCGCCAGATCAGGCCCAGGCGCTCGGCCTCGGCCGCAGGCAGCTTGTCGCCCAGCAGCGCCAGGCCCAGGGCCTGGGCGCGGCCCACCAGGCGCGGCAGCAGCCAGGTGCCGCCGGTGTCGGGCACGAGGCCGATCTTGGCGAAGGCCTGGATGAAGCTGGCCGAGCGTGCGGCCAGCACCAGATCGCACGAGAGCGCGAGGTTGGCGCCCGCGCCCGCGGCCACGCCGTTGACGGCGGCCACTACCGGGATGGGCATGCTGCGGATGCGCAGGCACAGGGGGCCGTAGAGCTTTTCGATCACATCGCCCAGGTCCTTGGGCGCAGCGCCGGGCGTGAGGTCCGGCGCCACCGCCGGATCGGCCAGGTCCTGCCCGGCGCAAAAGGCGCGGCCCGCGCCCGTGAGCACCACGCAGCGCACCTCGGCATTGGCGGCAGCCGCCTCCAGCGCGGCCAGCAGTTGGGCATGCAGCTCGGCCGTGAAGCTGTTGAGTGCGGCCGGGCGGTTAAGCGCCAGCGTTTGCACGGCGCCCGACGGCGTCACGAGAACCAGGGGTTCAGACATGGAAGCTCCTGCCTATCAAGGTGGGGAAAACCTGCTTTGATCGATCGCAAGCATTATTGACCGACCGTTCGGTAGAGAATAAACTTTCCACAACCCTGACGCAAGTCAAACCGATCAGGGCAAACCCTCACCGGAGACAAACGGATGCCCCTTTTCGATACCCACCGCGCCCTGCTGGACGGCGCCCTTGAAGCCCTGGCCACACGCGGACACTGGACGCCTTTTCCCGAATCCCCCTCGCCCAAGATGTATGGAGAAACCGGGCAGGCCGACGGCCAGGCCGCTGTGAACGCCCTGCTGGGCAAGGATTACGCGCTGGAGCAGCCCGGTGAACGCGGCCGCCTGGCCACCGAACGCTCGCCCTACGGCGTTGCGCTGGACGTGCGCTACCCCGATTGCGACGTCGAAGCCCTCGTGGCAGCCGCCCAAGCGGCCGAACCCGCCTGGCAGGCGCTGGGCGCCCAGGGCCGCGTGGGCGTGCTGTTGGAAGCGCTCATGCGCATCCACCGCCGCAGCCACGAGATCGCGCACGCCGTGATGCTGACCACCGGCCAGGGCCCGATGATGGCTTTCCAGGCCGGCGGCCCGCATGCGCAGGACCGCGCACTCGAAGCCATCGCCTATGCCTGGAAGGCCATGGCCGACGTGCCTGGCGAGGCGCTGTGGGACAAGCCCCAGGGCAAGAACCCGCCGCTGGTGATGCAAAAGCACTATGAGATCGTGGGCCGCGGTGTGGCGCTGGTGGTGGGCTGCGCCACCTTCCCCACCTGGAACACCTACCCCGGCCTGTTCGCCGCGCTGGCCACGGGCAACCCGGTCATCGTCAAGCCGCACCCCAACGCCGTGCTGCCGGCCGCGATGTCGGTCAGCATCCTGCGCGATGTGCTGGCCGAGCAGGGGCTGGACCCAAACACCGTGACCCTGGCGCTTAGCCCGCGCCCCGAAGACACGCAGGCCCTGGCCACGCACAGCGCGGTGGCCAGCATCGACTTCACGGGCAGCAACCAGTTTGGCCGCTGGCTCATCGACAACGCCCGCCAGGCACGCGTGTATGCCGAAATGGCCGGTGTGAACACCGTCATCATCGAATCCACCGACCAGTACGCGGCCCTGCTGCGCAACCTGGCGTTCACGCTGTCGCTGTACAGCGGCCAGATGTGCACCACCACGCAGAACATCCTGGTGCCACGCGGCGGCATCGCCACCGACGAAGGGCACAAGAGCTTCGAGCAGGTGGGCGCAGACCTGGCCGCCGCCGTGACCGAACTGGCATCGAACCCGCGCGTGGCCACCTCGGTGCTGGGCGCCGTGGGCTCGCCCGACACCGTGGCCCGCATGCAGCAGGCCAGCAACCAAGGCCGCCTGGTGCTGGCCTCGCGTGCCCTGCCCCACCCGGACTTCGCCAACGCGCAGATCCACACGCCCGTGATCGTCGCGCTGGAGCAGGCCGACAACGCCATCTACGGCCAGGAATGCTTCGGCCCGGTGTCCTACCTGGTGGCCACCGATTCCGGCGCAGCCTGCCTGCAGGTGGCCGAAGCCACGCTGCGCGCGCACGGCGCGCTGACGCTGGGCGTGTATTCCACCGGCCGCGCCTACATCGACGCCGCCATCGCCCTGGGCCGGCGCACGCGTGTGGCCCTGTCCATCAACCTCACGCAGGGCGTGTTCGTGAACCAGTCCGCCTCGTTCTCGGACTACCACGCCACGGGCGGCAACCCGGCTGCCAATGCCAGCTACACCAACCTGGCCTTCGTGGCCGACCGCTTCGTGATCGTGCAGCGCCGCGAGCACGTGCCGGCACCGGTGGCACCGGTGACTTCCACAGCCCCCGCTGCCTGACGCGGTTCGGCACATTCGGCCCGGTGGCGGTGTGGCCAGCACCGCCACCGCCTACGGGCAGGGCCCGAGCATTCACTGAAAAATTGATAGCTACCAGCGCTTGTCCAGAAAGCGCTAAGGGCCAATTTGGCTTATAGATTCTTGCGCAATCGGGCCATTGCGCGCTTTCACGGCGCTGCCCCGTTTCCGGCAGCGCCTGTCACTTGGCAGCGCGCAAGCGGCTCCCTCAGCCTTGCGCCGCCGCCACCGTTTCGGCGTGCCGCACCCGCCTGTGAACAACATGCTCTGCACACGCAGCGACTCCAGGGGCTATCCTCAGGGCCTCCTTTTGCCGCGCACAACACCGCATACAACATCGCGCGCAAAGTCGCTGCCCCCCGTCCGTCTGGCCCAGCCAGTCGCTCCAGCCCTTCGCCCGATGCATTCCACGATGTCACAGCCCTCAACCTCTTTATGGAGCCCCTTGCGACAGCCCGCTTTTCGCGGTCTTTGGGTGTGTGGGGGCATCTTTTTTGTGGGCAGCGGCATGCAGAGCATGGCGGCCGCCTGGCTGATGGTGGAGATGACGGGCTCGTCCTTTCTGGCCGCGCTGGTGCAGACCGCCGTGTTCATGCCGATGTTTTTGCTGGCGCTGCCCGCCGGTGTGCTGGCCGACACCACCGACCGGCGGCGGCTGATCTCCGGCGCGCTGATTGCGCAGGTGTGCGCCGCGCTGCTGCTCACGCTGCTGGTGCTGGGGGGTTGGGGCGGGCCCGCTTCGGTGCTGCTTCTGGTCTTCATCTGCGGCTGCTGCACGGCCATGCTCACACCGGCCTGGAACTCGTCCGTCATCGACCCCGTTCCGCGCGACGAGTGGCCCCAGGCCATCACCGCCGTCAGCATCGCCTACAACGCGGCGCGCGCCGTCGGGCCCACGCTGGCGGGGCTGGTGTTTGCGCAACTGGGCGCGGGCTGGGTGTTCGCCGTGACGGTGACCACCACGCTGGTAATGTGGGAGTCCATCCGCCGCTGGCCGCCCAAGGCACACCCACCCTCCAAGCTGCCTGCAGAGCGCCTGTGGGGCGGCACGCTGAGCGGCCTGCGTTTTGCCTGGCACTCGCGCATGATCCTCGCGCAGCTGGTGCGCGTGATGGCGTTCAGCGCGGCGGGCTCGGCCCTTTGGGCGCTGCTGCCCGTGATCGCCCAGCGCCTGGGCACGGGTGCGCCGGGCTTTGGGCTGTTGATGGGCTGCATGGGCACCGGTGCCGTGGGCGTGGGTTTGATCCTGGGGCGGCTGCGCGCACGTTTTGGCATGGAGGTCATCGTGGGCGTGGGCGGTGTGGTGTTTGCCGCGGCCATGCTGGTGGCGGCGCTCACGCACATCGCGTGGGTGGTCTACATCGCCATGCTGTTTGCGGGCGCGGCCTGGATGTCGGCCATGTCCACCTTCAACACCGCCACCCAGGCCAGCGCGCCGCAGTGGGTGCGCTCGCGCGCGGTGGCCATGCACATGGTGGCGGCGCTGGGCGCATTCGCCATGGGCTCGGCGTTCTGGGGCGCAGCGTCTGACATCGTGGGCTTGGCGCCCACGCTGTGCGCTGCCGCGGCGTTGATGGTGTCCGGTCTGCTGCTGGCCCGTCCCATGCCACTGCGCATGGGCGCGTTGCACGAGGTGACCCAGGCCACCCCGTGGGACGAGCTTTTCATCGAGGCCGAGCCCCTGCCCGAGGCCGGCCCCGTGGCCGTGGAGGTGGGCTACCGCATCGCCCCGGGCACCGACGCCGCCTTCCTCGACACCATCAGCCGCATGAAGGCGCCACGCCGCCGCGACGGCGCCACCTTCTGGCGCGTGTACAAGGACCTGGGCGACCCGTCGCATTACGTGGAACGCTTCATCGTCGAATCCTGGGCCGACTACCTGCACCAGCGCGCCCGCGCCACCATGGCCGACCAGGCGCTGGAGACCGAAGTGCGGGCTTTTCTGGCACCGGGCGAAGTCGTGCGCATGTCCCACTACATCGCTGAACGGTAAGCCCCCGTTAGCGGGGAGGCCGCTTCGCCAAAGGAGGATCCACCCGGCGGCCCGTTGAAGCCGATTTCGAGGGTGCACCGGCTTGATGCGCGTCAATTGCCATGGCCACCTTGGGTGCCAAGGCAAGTGGTCGGCCTGCGACAATCGGCGGATGACTTTTGCCCCCCTTGCCAACGACACCTTCCTGCGCGCCTGCCGCCGCCAGGCCACCGACTACACCCCCCTGTGGCTCATGCGCCAGGCAGGGCGCTATCTGCCTGAGTACAAGGCCACGCGCGCCAAGGCGGGCAGCTTCATGGGTCTGGCGACCAATGTGGATTACGCCACCGAAGTGACCTTGCAGCCGCTGGAGCGCTTTCCGCTCGACGCGGCCATCCTGTTCAGTGACATCCTCACCGTGCCCGACGCCATGGGCCTGGGCCTGTCGTTTGCCGAGGGCGAGGGCCCACGTTTTGCCAAGGTGGTGCGCGACGAAGCCGCCGTGGCCGAGCTGGCCGTGCCCGACATGGACAAGCTGCGTTATGTGTTCAACGCGGTCACCAGCATCCGCAAGGCACTGAACGGCCGCGTCCCGCTGATCGGCTTCTCGGGCAGCCCCTGGACGCTGGCCTGCTACATGGTCGAAGGCAAGGGCAGCGATGACTACCGCCTCGTCAAGACGCTGATGTACAGCCGCCCCGACCTGATGCACCGCATACTGGCCATCAATGCCGACAGCGTGGCCGCGTACCTGAATGCCCAGATCGACGCGGGCGCCCAGGCCGTCATGATTTTTGACAGCTGGGGCGGCGTGCTGGCCGATGGTGCTTTCCAGGAGTTCAGCCTGGCCTATACCAAGCGCGTGCTGGCGCAACTGAAGCGCACCGGCGTGGATGGCACCGACGTGCCGCGCATTGTGTTCACCAAAGGCGGGGGCATCTGGCTGCCTGACATGAAGGACCTCGACTGCGAAGTGCTGGGCCTGGACTGGACGGCCAACCTGGGCAAGGCGCGCGCCATCGTCGGCGGGCAGGTGGGCGGCCCCGGCAAGGCACTGCAAGGCAATATCGACCCCAACGTACTGTTTGCGCCGCCCGCGCAGATCGTCCCCCATGTGCATGCCGTGCTGGACAGCTTTGGCAAGCCCCACACCGACCGCAGCACCACGGGCCCCACGCACATCTTCAACCTGGGCCACGGCATCAGCCAGTTCACGCCGCCCGAGCATGTGTCGGCGCTGGTGGAAGCGGTGCACAGCCACTCGCGCGCGCAGCGCCAAGGGTGATGGCGGTGCGCTTTGGTCCGGCGCGGGGCATGACTTATGCACAAAAATGGAGCATTCCGGGCGGAGGAGCCTCATGCTGAACCCGTTGTGCAAAATAAATTTTCTTTTGGGCTAAGTCGTTGATTTGAATGGATTTCTGCCCTTTGCTTTTTTGGCGGGCAGTCCAGCCAAAGCACGGATTTTCAAGGGCTTGCAAGCCAAACACAGGGGATATCAACAAAGTTATCCACAGAAATTCTGGATTTCTTCCAATTCCCTTGATAAATCAAGCACTTGCAGTCGAAATCAGAGAAAAGGGTAGATATGGGGCGGGCGCACTAGCACACAATGGGGCGCACACCCCCTCTTGACTCTCACGGCCTGTTCGACTTATGCACACAAAAGTTGATGCGACGCAACATTGCAAGGGCTTGCACCCCTAACACACAAATCCTGCCCAAATTTCTTCAGATCATTGATTCATAAGGATTTTTTAGGCTTGCTTGTTTTGCAGGCAACGTAACAAAACCCAGATTCCATGCGGGTTTGGCCGCCATTGCGGCAGGATGTCAACAAAGTTATCCACAGAAATTTGGGACTACTTGCAGCCCCTCGCGAAATCAAGCACTTAGCGCGCAAAGCTCCAGACCACCTCCACAACAGCGTCTATTTCGCGCGCAACCCCATAGTCCGTGCCTATGCCTTCTTTCATCGTCCATGTGGCTCTGCAGACGCCATCGCACAGCGGTGTGGGCGACCTGCTGAGCTACGCCGCCGAGCGCCCGCTGGCGCCCGGCACACTGGTGCGGGTGCCGCTGGGCACCCGGGAGGTGCTGGGCGTGGTGTGGGATGCCGACCAAGGCACCGGCGAACTGCCCGGTGGCGCCACCCTGCGCGCCATCGCGGGTGTGCTGGACGGCGTGGCCCCGCTCGACCGGCCGTGGCGCCGCCTGGTGGCGTTTGCCGCGCGCTACTACCAGCGCGCACTGGGCGAGGTGGCGCTGGCCGCCCTGCCTCCCCAGTTGCGCGACCTGCGGCCCGAGCAGCTGGCGCGCCGCCTGCGCCGCCCGGGCACAGCCACACAAGGCGCCAACGATGCTATTCAAAACATAGCGCTTAGCGCAGAGCAGGAAAGCGCCAGAGCCCAAATTGCCTCACAACCTGGCCCGTTCCTGCTGTTTGGCAGCACCGGCAGCGGCAAGACCGAGGTGTACCTGCGCTGCGTGCAGGAGGTGCTTGAAGCCGACCCCACCGCCCAGGCACTGGTCATGGTGCCCGAGATCAACCTCACGCCGCAGCTGGAAGAGCGGTTTACCGACCGCTTCGCGCCGCGCTTTGGCAGCCAGGCTGTCGTCTCGCTGCACAGCGGCATGACCAACCCGCAGCGCCTGAAAAGCTGGCTGGCCGCCCACAGCGGAGCGGCCCGCATCGTGCTGGGCACCCGCATGGCGGTGTTTGCCAGCTTGCCGGGCCTGAGGCTCATCGTGGTGGATGAGGAGCACGACCCCAGCTACAAACAGCAGGAGGGCGCGCGCTACTCGGCCCGTGACCTGGCCATCTGGCGCGGACGCGAGCAGGGCGCGAAGGTGGTCCTGGGCTCGGCCACGCCATCGCTGGAGAGCTGGCACGCCAGCCGCCCGCCCACAGCCGAAGACCCCGAGGGTGGCCGCTACATGCGCCTGGCCATGCCCAGCCGGATCGGTGCAGGCGCCCTGGCCCGCGTGCGCCGGGTGGACATGAACCAGCAGCCCCGCCGCACCGTGTTCAGCGCGCCGCTGCTGCAGGCCATTACCGAACGCGTGGCGCGCGGCGAGCAAAGCATGATCCTGCTGAACCGCCGGGGCTATGCGCCCGTGCTGCACTGCGTGGATTGCGGCTGGAAAAGCGACTGCCCGCATTGCAGCGCACACCAGGTCTTCCACAAGACCGACCGCACCCTGCGATGCCACCACTGCGGCTATACGGTGCGGGTGCCCCACCACTGTCCCACCTGCGGCAGCGCCGACATCCACTCCATGGGCCGCGGCACCGAGCAACTGGAAGAGCAACTGGCGGCCCTGCTGCGCAACGTGCTTCGGGCTGACGGGCACCCCGCCCGCGTGGCTCGCATCGACGCCGACACCACCAAGGCCAAAGGGTCGCTGGAGGCGCAACTGGCACAGGTGCATTCGGGCGAGGTGGACGTGCTGGTAGGCACGCAGATGATTGCCAAGGGGCACGACTTTCGGCGCATCACGCTGGTGGCCGCCGTGCAGCCCGATGGCGCGCTTTTCAGCAGCGACTTCCGCGCGGCCGAGCGGCTGTTTGCGCTGCTGATGCAGGCCGCAGGCCGCGCTGGGCGCGATGCCGCCTACGTGGCGGCGCAGGGCACGCAAAGCGAGATGTGGGTGCAGACCTACCACCCGCAGCACGCCGTGTACGAAGCACTGCGCAAACACGACTACAGCGCCTTTGCGGCCCAGCAACTGCAGGAGCGCGCCGAGGCCGCCATGCCGCCGTTCGCCTACCAGGCCCTGGTGCGGGCCGATGCGCGCACGCAGGAGGTGGCCCAGGGTTTCCTCACTGCGGCGTCTGCCGCGGCGCATGCGGCAGGCTTGCCCGGGCTGCCCGATGGCACCGTGACGCTGTTCCCGCCTGTGCCGCTCACCATCCAGCGCGTGGCCAACATCGAACGCGCACAGATGCTGCTGGAAAGCCCGAACCGCACCACGCTGCAGCGTTTTCTGGCCGCCTGGCAGCCCATGCTGCAGGCCACGCGCAGCCAACCGGAACACAAAGGGCTGGTGCGCTGGCTGGTGGACGTGGACCCGCTCGTGATCTGATGGCGCCACTGCAGCCAAAGCGGCGGTGAGCCCAGTGTCGACGCGGGCGCCCAACGAAAAAAGGGCCACGCCTGCGCGCAGCCCTTGCCTTCGATGTTCCATGCAGGCCGCTCGCGCGGCGCTGCACAGGGTTCGTCAACGCGGATTACAGCGCGCCATCGCCCAGCACGATGCCTTCGCGCCGTGGGTCCACACCGCCTTCGAGGCGGGTCTGGCCGTTGCGCTGCACACGCATGATGGTCGACACGCCGCTCGACTGCGCCCCATTGTTCACTGTGTGGCCCTTGGCCTTCAGGCCGTCGATCAGGCCGGTGAGATCAAGCGAGGTGTTGGCGCCGTCCACGTTGGTGGTCACGCTGTTGGTGGCACCAAAGTTCACCAGCGAAGTGGCTTGCTGCGCGTCCAGGCCCCAGTCGATCGCGCCGACCACGGTCTTGAGCACGTACTGGATGATGGTGCCGCCGCCGGGCGAGCCCGTGGCCATCACGAAGTCGCCAGGCTCCGTGCCCTTGAACACCAGCGTGGGGGCCATGGTGCTGCGGGGGCGCTTGCCGGGGGCCACACGGTTGGCAATCGGCACACCGGCGCTGTCGGCGGGTTGGGCCGAGAAGTCGGTGAGCTGGTTGGTCAGCAGGAAGCCGCCCACCATGTGGTACGAGCCCATGCTCGACTCCACGGTGGAGGTCATCGAGACCACGTTGCCGTAGGCGTCCACGATGGAGAAGTGCGTGGTGCCGTACTCCACGGTTTTGTCCACGCCCAGCGGCACATCGCCCAGCGCACCCGCCGAGACCACGCCCATGGACTTGCCATCGGGCTGGATCAGTGCCGCGCGCTGCTTCAGGTAGGCCTTGTCCAGCATGGTGGACACGCCCTTGCCGGGCAGCGGGATGAAGTCGGTGTCGGCCACGTACTTGTCGCGGTCGGCATACGCCAGGCGCTCGGCTTCGGACACCAGGTGCACGCCCATCACGCTGGGCACGCCGCCTTCGTTGGTGGGGTTTGTGGGGCCGTACTTGGAGAGGTCGAAGTTCTCCAGAATGCCCAGACCTTGCGCGATGGCGATGCCGCCCGAAGACGGGGGCGACATGGTGCACACGTAGTAGCTTGCGCGGTAGGTGGTGCACACCGGCTCGCGCTTCTTGGCCTGGTAGTTCTTGAGGTCGGCCACCGTCATCAGGCTGGGCGTGATGGGCGTTTTGGCCGCATCGTCGCCCACCGACTGCGCGGCCTTGGCCACGATGGCTTCGGCCATGGCGCCAGAGTACATGGCCTCGGCACCGCCGCTGGCCAGCGCGCGCAGGGTCTGTGCG
>JBCNOJ010000249.1:0-7624 GCA_039593925.1 Acidovorax sp. | reverse complement strand
GGCCAATGGGTGGGCGTTGCCGGGCCGCGCGGCAGCATGGTCGTGCCCACGGGCTTTGACTGGCACTGGCTGCTGGGCGACGAAACCGCGCTGCCCGCCATCGCCCGCCGCCTGGCCGAGCTGCCCGCCAGCGCGGTGGCCACCGTGCGCATCCAGCTGAGCAACCCGGCCGATCAGCGGGTGTTGACCAGCGCGGCGCAGGTGGATCTGCAGTGGGTGAGCGCGCTGCCTGCCGCTGTCGAAGCCCTGGCGCTGCCGCCCGGCGCGGGCTTTGTCTGGGCTGCGGGCGAACACAGTGACATGGCCGCCGTGCGCCGCGCCGTGCTGGCCAAGCCGGGCGTGGACCCGAAACGCATGCGCATCTCTGCCTACTGGAAACGCGGGGCAGCGGACCACCACGAGGACCTGGTCAGCGCAGCAGGGTAAGCGCCGCCGCCCGCTGTACCGCCTGTGTGACGTGCTGCAGCGCCTGCACATTCAAGCGCCAGCACTGCCAGTACAGCGGCACATCCACCGGCTTGTTCGCAATCAGCTCCACCAGTGCGCCGGTCTTCAGGTTGTCCTCCACCAGCGGGTCGGGCGTCATGCCCCAGCCCAGGCTGGCGCGGGTGGCTTTGACGAAGGCATGCGCCTCGGGCAGCCAGTGCACGGGTGGTGCGAGCTTGCGGCGCGTGATGCGGCCCACAAAACGCGCCTGCAGCGCATCCTTGCGGTTGAACACCAGCATGGGCGCCTGCGCCAGCGTGGTGGCGTTCACCCCTTGGGCAAAGTGGCGCTGCATAAAGGCCGGGCTGGCGAGCGCGCGGTAGCGCAGGGTACCCAGCGGCAGCACCTGGCAGCCCTGCACGGGCTGGGGGTCGGCCGTCACGGCGGCCATCACGCGGCCTTCGCGCAGCAGGTTGGCCGAATGGTCCTGGTCTTCCACATGGATGTCGAAGGTGATGGCCTGCCCCTCGGCCGCCTGCGCCATGGCGTGGGGGAACCAGGTGGCCAGCGAGTCGGCATTCACGCCAATCGCCAGCCGCGTGGTGCTGTGCTGCCCGCCGCCAATGGTGGCCAGCGCATCGGCCTCGCTCAACGCCACCTCGCGCGCGTGGCGGTACAGGGCCTGCCCGGCTTCGGTCGGCGTGCAGGGCGTGGCGCGGCGCACCAGCACCTGGCCCACGCGCTCTTCCAGCAGCTTGATGCGCTGCGACACCGCCGAGCGTGTGACATGCAGCACGGCCGCCGCGCGCTCGAAGCTGCCCTCATCGATCACCGTGGCAAAGGCGTTGAGCTGGGCGGAGTCGAGTTGCATAGATGGTTAGTCATTCTGACGGATCGTTAAAAAGTATAGCTGGCGTCAACAGAGACCTCTGGCCAGAATCCGTGCCCATGGTCTCCACTGCCTTCGTCCACGGTTTCACTTCCACCGCCATGCTCATCATGGCCATCGGCGCGCAGAACGCGTTTGTGCTGCGCCAGGGCTTGCGGCGCGAGCATGTGATGCCCGTGGTGCTGGTGTGCGCGTTGTCGGACGCGGTGCTGCTGCAGGTGGGCGTGTGGGGCATGGGCGGCGTGCTGCTGGCCCGGCCCGAGTGGGCGCAGTTCATGCGTTGGGCGGGGGCGCTGTTCCTGTTGATGTATGCGGCACAGACGGCCGCGCGGGCGTTGCGCCCGGGCCAGTTACTGGTCGCTACCAACGGCCCCGGTACCAGCCTGCGCACCACGCTGGCCACGGTGGTGGCGCTCACCTGGCTCAACCCGCATGTGTACCTGGACACTGTGGTGCTGCTGGGCACCATGGCCACGCCCTACCCGGCCTGGGGCCGAGCGCTGTTTGCCGCAGGCGGCTCGCTGGCCAGCGCGCTGTGGTTCTTGTTGATTGGCCTGGGCGCCCGCTGGCTGGCGCCGCTGTTTGCCACCCCGGCGGCTTGGCGGGTGCTGGATGGGGTGACGGCGACCACCATGCTGGTGCTGGCGGGGGTGATGGGTCTAAGCTAAGAACGATAAGTTCGTTCCCATCTCATGCGGCTTGGGGGATAGTGCGGTCACTCAGCATTTTTGGCGTTTTTGCCTATCCTCCCGTCCATGCGCTTCAAACACCTACTCCTGGCCGTCGCCGTTGTTGCGGCACTGCCTCTGGCCGCACAGGCCAAGACCTTCCGCTGGTCCCGCTCGGTGGACATCTCCACCTGGGACATCCACACCCAGAACGTGGGCGTGAACAACACCATGCACGGCGCGGTGTACGACACGCTGGTGGAATACAACAGCAAGACCTTCAAGCCCGAGCCCTCGCTCGCCACCGAGTGGAAGCTCATCAAGCCCACCCAGCTGCGCCTGACCTTGCGCAAGGGCGTGAAGTTCAGCGACGGCAGCGAGTTCACGGCCGACGACGCCAAGTTCTCGCTGGAGCGTGCCAAGGCCAAAAGCTCCAACTTTGCGGTCTACACGCAGGGCATCGACCGTGTGGAAAAGGTCGATGCCTACACCATCGACATCCACTCCGACCTGCCCAACCCGGTGCTGGTCAACCAGCTCACCGAGCTGCGCATCATGAGCAAGGCCTGGGCCGAAAAGAACAAGTCGGTCGAGCCCAAGGACATCAAGACCAAGGACGAGAACTTTGCCCACCGCAACGCGCTGGGCACCGGCCCCTATCAGCTCAAGCAGTGGACGCCCGACCAGCGCGTGGTGCTGGAGCCCAACCCGCACTGGTGGGGCAAGGGCAAGTACCCCACCAACCTGACCGAGATCATCTACACCCCCATCAAGGCCGACGCCACGCGCACGGCGGCGCTGCTGTCGGGTGAGGTGGACTTTGTGATCGACCCCAGCCTGCAAGACCTGGCGCGCATCAAGCAGACGCCCAACCTGCAGGTGCTGGAAGGGCCGGAGTACCGCACCATCTTCCTGGGGCTGGACCAGTTCCGCGACGAGCTGCCCGGCTCGGACGTGAAGGGCAAGAACCCGCTGAAGGACCTGCGTGTGCGCAAGGCGCTGTACCAGGCCATCGACATCCAGTCCATTCAGCGCGTGGTGCTGCGCGGCTTGGCCCAGCCCACGGGCACGCTGATCGCGAACCAGGTCAACGGCTGGACCAAGAAGGCCGACGTGCGCTACCCCTACGACCCCAAGGCCGCACAGAAGCTGCTGGCCGATGCGGGCTACCCCAATGGGTTTGAAGTGGACTTTGCGTGCAGTGCGGGCCGCTATATCAACGACGAACAGCTGTGCCAGGCCATCACGTCGCACTGGGCCAAGGTGGGTGTGAAGGCCAAGCTGCGCTCGCTGCCGTTTGCCACGTATTTCCCGATGATCCAGCGCAACGAGGCCAGCATCTACCTGCTGGGCTGGGGCGTGCCCACGTTTGACGCGTTCTACAGCCTGCAGTCGCTGGTGCGCTCGCCCGGCGCGGGTGGGGACGGCAACTTCAACCTGGGCCGCTTCTCCGACCCGCAGATGGATGCGCTGATCGAGCGCGTGAAGAAGGAAACGGACACTGCGACGCGCAACGGCCTGATCGAGCAGGCGCTTATCAAGGAGCATGAGCTGGTGTCGCACATCCCGCTGTACAACCAGGTGATTCCGTGGGCGGGCACCAAGAAGGTGGAGATCATCCACCGCGCGGATAACCGCATTGACTGGCGGTATTTGAAGGTGAATTGAGAGTGACAACCCCCTGAGGCACTTCGTGCCTTCCCCCTTCTCTCGAATTGCTGCGCAATTCGGGAAGGGGGACGCCGCCAGCGCGGCGGGGCGGCCCTTGCGCGGCGGCCCTCGCCTCAGCCCCGCCAGTTTCAAACGCCGCGCATCCAGACGGCGTTGATGTAGTGACCCAGCAAAAACTCAGGCCAGTGCGCGCTGCACGGCCAGGCGCTGCAGCATGCGCTGCGTGTGCGCGAACACCTTGGGGAACTGGGCAATGTCCACGCCATCGCTCTTCAGCCAGGTGCCGATGGTGAACAGGTAGCCGTCGGCCACGGTGTATTGCTCGCCCATCACCCAGGGGCCCTGTTCCGCCTGCGGCAGGTAGTGGCTTTCGACGAGGTTGAAACACTCCGTCATGTTCTGCGGCACCTTGCGCTGCATGGCCGCTTGCGCCTCGGGTTCGTCGGCCCAGCGGCTGGCGCGGGGGCGGTGGGCGTGGGCGATGTGTACGGTGGACGCGAGGTAGCTGTGGAACTCCTGCAAACGCGCAAAGCCGTAGGCGTCGGCGGGGGCCAAGCGCGCCTCTGGAAAGCTCTGCGCCACATAGGCCAGCAGTGCAGGGGTCTCCGTCAGCGTGCCGTGCGGCGTGGCCAGCGCGGGCACGCGGCCCTTGGGGTTCACCGCCAGGTATTCAGGCGTGCGTTGCTGGCCAGCGGCGAAGTCCACGCGCACCAGGTCGTAGGGGGCGCCCGCTTCTTCCAGAGCAATGCGAACGGCCTGCGCGCAGGTGCCAGGGGTGTAGTACAGCGTGAGTTGGGTCATGGTTGGTTTGCTATGAATTAAATAGCTGCTGGCGCATATTTCACTGGCGCGTGCAGCCGATTTTGCTTGAAATGACTCAGTACAGGCCCCGCGTGCGCGCCATCAGCCGCGCCAGGCCCAGCAAGGCGTCGGTGTGCGGTGTGGGCGTGTGGGTGATCTGCCCCAACTCGCGCACGGCGCCCACTAGGGCGTCGATCTCCAGGGGCTTGTTGGCTTCCACGTCCTGCAGCATCGAGGTCTTGAACGCGCCCAGCTTGCGCGTGACGGCGTGGCGGTCTTCGGGCTGCTGGTCGATGGGCAGGCCCAGCTTTTCGCCAATGGCCTTGGCTTCCAGCATCACTGCGCTCACAAAGCCGCGCACCAGCTCGTCGTCCAGGATGCGGTCGGTGGTGGCACCCGTCAGGGCACTGATGGGGTTGACCGTGAGGTTGCCCCACAGTTTGAACCAGATGTCTTTCTGGATGGTGGTGCTCACCTCCACATCGATGCCACCGCGCTGCAGCGTGTCGGCCAGTGCTTGCAAGCGCTCGGTGCGGCTGCCGTCGGGCTCGCCCACGATGAGGCGATTGCCGAAGTGCTGTTTGACGAAGCCCGGCGCCTCCAGCGAGCAGCTGGTGTGCACCACGCTGCCCACCACATGGCTCGTCGGGATAGCGCTGGCGATCACGCCGCCTGCGTCCACGGATTCAAGGGCACGCCCCTGTGCCGCGCCGCCAAAGCCATCGAGGAACCACCACGGCACGCCGTTCATGGCGGTGAGCACGATGGTGTCGGGCCCGATCAGCGGCGCCATGGCGCGCGCCACGTCAGGCAGGCCGGGGGCCTTGACGGCGACCACCACCAGGTCTTGCACGCCCAGGGCTGCTGGGTCGTTGTGGGCCGTGACGGCGACCTGCGCCAGCGTGCCGTCGGGGCGCCACAGGCGCAAGCCATCGGCCTGCAGTGCGCGCAGCGTGTCGCCCCGCGCCACCATGCTGAGGGTGTGGCCCGCCTGCGCCAGGGCCACGCCCAGCCACCCGCCGATGGCGCCCGCGCCGTAAATACATGCTTTCATGGATGTCTGTCCTTGGGTCTGGAAGAAGAAAAGTTCAGTAGCCTGCGGGCCGGTTGGGGGCGGCGTCGGCCGCGCTGCGGTAGCGGGCCAGCAGCTCCTGCGCAGCGCTCACCAGCAGCATGGTGTCCACGCCCACGGCCACAAACAGCGCCCCGGCCGCCAGCCATTGGCGCGCCTGCGATTCGGTGGTGGCCAGTATGCCCGGCGCCTTGCCTGCACGCAGGATGCGCGCAATGCCGTCGTGGATGGCGGCCTGCACATCCGGGTGCCCTGGGTTGCCGGGGTGGCCCATCGAGGCCGACAGGTCGGCCGGGCCGATGAACACGCCGTCCACGCCGGGCGTGGCGGCAATCGCGTCGAGGTTCGCCATTGCTTCTACCGTCTCGGCCTGTACCAGCAGGCAGATCTGCTGGTTGGCCTCGTGCACATACTGCGGGTACGCCTGCCAGCGCGACGAACGGGCCAGCGCGCTGCCCATGCCGCGCACGCCCTCGGGCGCATAGCGAGTGGCGCGCACCAGCTGCTGGGCCTGCTTGGGCGTATCGACCATGGGCACGAGCAGGGTCTGGGCGCCGATGTCCAGGTACTGCTTGATCAGTGCCGTGTCACCCACCGGCACCCGGGCGATGGGGTGGGGCGCCTGCATTCCGGGGGGCAGGGCGCTGGTGGCGCTGGCGATGGCCTGCAGCTGGTGCAGGATGGAGCGCAGGTCGTTGGGCGCGTGTTCGCCATCGACCAGCAGCCAGTCGTAGCCGGTGCCCGCGAGGATTTCCGCGCTGTAGCCGTTGGCCAGTCCGAGCCAGAGGCCGATTTGCGCCTGGCCCTGGGCCATGGCCTGTTTGAAGCGGTTGGTGGGTGTCTGCAATGTCAACTCCGTGCGGTGCCAAGCCCGCCATCGTACGGGCTGTTGTCTTGGTGTGCGGGGCGGGTCGCTATAGTCGGCTGCCCCTGCTTTTGCGTTCGCCCACCGACACCTGCCATGGCCAAAGAAAAAACCACGTTCACCTGCACCGAGTGCGGCGGCACCAGCCCGCGCTGGCTGGGCAAATGCCCGTCCTGCGGCGCCTGGAACACGCTGATCGAGCAAGTGGCCGAGGCCGGGCCGGGCAAGAACCGCCTGAGTGCTCCCCAAGGCTACGCGGGCCTGGCCAATGCGCAACCCGTCCTTCCGCTGGCGGCCATTGAAGCGCAGGACGTGGCCCGCACCCCCAGCGGCATCGACGAGCTGGACCGCGTGCTGGGTGGCGGCATTGTGGAGGGCGGCGTGGTGCTGATTGGCGGCGACCCGGGCATCGGCAAATCCACCCTGCTGTTGCAGGCCATGGATGCGCTGCAACGCGCAGGGCTGCCGACGCTGTACGTCACGGGTGAGGAAAGCGGCGCTCAAGTGGCGCTGCGCTCTCGGCGCCTGGGCATCGAGGGCAGCCAGGTGCAGCTGCTGGCCGAGATCCAGCTCGAAAAGATCCTGGCCACGGTGGACGCCACGCAACCCGCCGTGGTGGTCATCGACTCCATCCAGACCACCTATTCCGACCAGCTCACTAGCGCACCGGGCTCTGTCGCCCAGGTGCGCGAGTGCGCGGCACACCTCACACGCATGGCCAAGGGCACGGGCATCGCCGTGATTCTGGTGGGCCATGTGACCAAAGAGGGCGCGCTGGCCGGCCCGCGCGTGCTGGAGCACATGGTGGACACGGTGCTGTACTTCGAAGGCGATACCCACAGCCAGTTCCGCCTGGTGCGCGCCATCAAGAACCGCTTTGGCGCCGTCAACGAGATTGGCGTGTTCGCCATGACCGAAAAGGGCCTCAAGGGCGTGAGCAACCCGAGTGCCATCTTCCTATCCCAGCACAGCGAGCCAGTGCCCGGCAGCTGCGTGATGGTGACGCTGGAGGGCACGCGCCCCATGCTGGTGGAGATTCAGGCGCTGGTGGACAGCGGCGGCCCCAGCCCCCGGCGCCTGTCGGTGGGCCTTGACAAGGACCGCCTGGCCATGCTGTTGGCCGTGCTGCACCGCCACGCGGGCGTGGCCTGCATGGACCAGGACGTGTTCGTGAACGCAGTGGGCGGCGTGCGCATCAGCGAGCCTGCGGCCGATTTGGCGGTGATGCTGTC
>JBCNOJ010000248.1:0-7629 GCA_039593925.1 Acidovorax sp. | reverse complement strand
GTATGCACGTTGCCCGGCGTGGTCAGCAGCCCTTGCTCCTTGAGCTTGGTCGTCATCTCGGCCAGGGCCTTGTTCACCTCGGTGTTCAGCCGCTGCGTGATGTCCGCAGGCAGTTTGGCCGGGCCCCACAGGCCGTACCAGCTGTAGAACTCGTAGCCTGGAATCGTTTCGCCGACGGTAGGCACATCGGGCAGGCTGGCCGCTCGCTGGGCCGAGGTGACGGCCACCACGCGCAGCATGCCGCTCTTGTGGTACTGCAGCGAGCCGAGGATGGGGTCGATGAAGCCGTCGATCTGCCCGCCGATCAGGTCCTGGAACGCGGGCGCCGTGCCCTTGTACGGCACGATCAGGTAGTCAAGATTGCCCGCGCGCTTGAGCAATTCGGTGGACAGGTGCCCGGCCGATCCGATGGAGCCCACGGCGAAGGTCATCTTGCCGGGGTTTGCCTTGGCGTAAGCCATGAGCGACTTGATGTCGGTGACCGGCAGGTTCTTGTTGATGGCCACCGACAGCGGGGCCTTGGCCACCAGCGCCACGGGTGTGAAGTCCTTGACCACGCCATAGGGCACGGACTTCATGGTCATGGGCGCTGTGGTGAAGGTCGAGGCGTTGAACAGCAGCGTGTAGCCGTCGGCCTGGGCCTTGGCCACCACATCGCCGCCGATCACACCATTACCGCCAGGCTTGTTCTCGACGATGAAGTTCTGGCCCATCTGCTCGCCCAGCCTCTGCGCGAGCTGGCGGCCCACGGTGTCGAGCGTGCCGCCCGGCGGGAAGGGGATGACCATCCGGATGGGCTTGGTGGGGTAGGCCTGCGCAAAGCTGCCGGCCGCCATCGCGAGGGTGAACGCACCCACGGCGGCGCGGAGGAAATGTTGGCGTTGCATGGTGTCTTGTCTCCTTGTCGGTTTTCTTGTGTTCAATCAGGCGCGGGGGACTCAAAATCCCCCGCGCCTCGCAGTGGCCGCTCAGCGCTTGAGCAAGCCGGCCTGCTTCACCGCAGCGCGCAGGGCTTCGACCTCCTTGGCATTCGGCGCCTCGGTCGGCGGGCGCACGGTGGCGTCTTCGATCACCCCCGCCAGGTACATGCCACCCTTCATGCGGGCGTGCGCCTCGCCGGTGGGCTCGCCACCGCCGTAAACTGCGTCTTTCAGCGGCGTGATGACGGCCTGCACTTCCATGGCCTTTTTCAGATCTCCGGCCTTCACCGCATTCCACAAATCGATGATGAGCTGCGGGATGAAGGTGGCAAAGCCCACCAGCGCGCCGTCCACGCCCTGCACCATGGAGGCCAGCAGGTACTCGTCGTGGCAGGTCAGGATGGCCTTGGAGGCATCGGCCTCGCGGATCGCCTGGATGTCGCGGGCGTATTTGTTCATGTCGCGCTGGCCTACCTTGAAGGCCTGCAGGTAGGGCAGCTTCGCCAGGTCGGCCAGCAGCTGCGAGGAGTAAGAAGCCCGCGTCCACGCGGGGTAGACATGGCAGACGAGGTCGGCTTTGGGCGCGGCCTGGTGGATGGCCTCGAAGTACTGCAGCGCATGTCCGGGTGTGAAGCCAAAGCGCAGCCAGTGGTGTGGCGGCATCACATCCAGCGCCACCGCACCGGCTTCGATGGCAGCGCGGGCATGGTCGGCCGCGTCCTTCAGGCCTTCGCAGACGATGGACGAGATGACGGGCATGCGGCCCTTGAGCTCGTCGGCCACGATGCGGGTGACCTCGGCGCGCTCAGCCGGCGTGAGTGAGAAGACCTCGCCGGTGTGGCCGTTGGTCATGATGGCGACCACACCCTCGTGGCCTGCCAGCCAGGACGCGAGCTTGCGCAGGGCGGGCTCGTCGATGCGGTGATCAGGGGTGAAGGGGCACGAGATGGCGGGGATGATCCCGCGATAATTCGAGATGGCAGGCATGCTTTCTTGTCTCCGTTGGGAAAAGCTGGTGAACAACGGGGTGGATCATTTCCCACCCGGTGCCAGCGGTCCAATACTCGAATCGCATACAACTATCTACCGATCCATCGCGGAGACACATGGGACCCGGCAACCGACCCCTGGACCTGGAATGGCTGGAGGATTTCCTCGCCCTGGCCGAGACGGGCAACTTCTCGCGCGCGGCGGAGGCCCGCGCCATTGCCCAGCCCTCTTTCAGCCGCCACATCCGTGCCCTGGAAGACTGGGTGGGCGTGGAACTGTTCGACCGCAGTGCCCACCCTGCGGCGCTCACGGCGGCGGGCCAGCGCTTTCTGCCACTGCTGGAGACCATCCTCGCCAACCTGGAAGCCGCACGCATCAAGGCTCGCGCTGCGCATGACCTGGCCGCTGCCAGCCTGCGCTTTGCTGCCACGCATGTACTCTCGCTCACGTTCTTTCCGCGCTGGCTGGTGGGCATGGAGGCCCGGCTGCGGCTGGGGCCCATCCAGACCATGTCGGACAGCTCCCAGGCCTGCGAAGACCTGATGCTGCAGCGCCGTGTGCAGTTTGTGCTGTGCCATGGCCATGACGAGGTGCCGGGACGCCTGGACGAGGCGCAGTACCCCATGTGCCGCCTGGCGGACGACCGGTTGCTGCCCGTCAGTGCGCCCCAGCCGGAGGGCGCTGCAGGCCAGCCGCTGCACGCGCTGGGCCAGCAGGCCCCGGTGCCCGTGCTGGCCTACAGCGAGGCGTCGGGGCTCGGCCGCATCATGCGGGCCCGCATGCGCGGGGTGTTTGCCGAAGGTGCCGACGGCCCGGTGGCAGTGGTGTTCACCGCGCACCACGCGGTGTTGCTCAAGACCCTGGCCCAGGAAGGGCGGGGCGTGGCCTGGCTGCCCGAAAGCCTGATTGCCGACGAGCTGCGCACCGGCACGCTGGTGGCCGCCGGTGGTGCCGACTGGAACGTGCCGGTGCAGATCCGCCTGTACCGCCAGCGCGCCGAGATGTCGCCGGTGGCGGAGTCGTTATGGGAACTGGCATTGGCGCAGGTGGTGTCGCAGCCCTGAGCGCTTGCCGATCCCCTGGCGGGCCGCCGATCCTCAAAGGCCCAGGTCGCTCAGCCCCGGATGGTCATCCGGCCGGCGCCCAAGGGGCCAGAAGAACAGCCGGTCTGCGGCCTGGATGGGGCGGTCGTTGATGCTGGCGTGGCGCACGGCCATCAGACCATCGTCGTTGAACTCCCAGTTCTCGTTGCCGTAGCTGCGGTACCACTGGCCTGCGTCGTCATGCCATTCGTAAGCAAAACGCACGGCGATCCGGTGGCCGCTGAATGCCCACAGCTCCTTGATGAGGCGGTAGTCCAGTTCGCGCGCCCACTTGCGCTCCAGCAGCTGCCGGGCGGCCTCGCGGCCCACGGGGAACTCGGCGCGGTTGCGCCAGCGTGTGTCTTCGGTGTAGGCCAGGGCCACGCGGGCCGGGTCGCGCGAGTTCCAGCCGTCTTCGGCCAGGCGCACCTTCTGGACGGCGGTGTGTTGTGTAAAGGGGGGCAAGGGCGGGCGTGTTTCCATAGGGACCTTGAAGGTGAAGGGTTGATGTAGACAAGTCTGTCTACTCGCCATCATAAGGCCATGTAGACAGGTTTGTCTACAATGAGCAAATGACCTTTGATCCCCTCCCCCCTGGCTGGCAAGACCTGCCCGCCCGAGACCGCCTGCTGCATACGGCCCATGCGTTGTTCTACCGGGACGGCGTCCGTGCCACGGGCATCGACCGCGTGATCGCGGAGTCCGGCGTGACCAAGGTGACCTTCTACCGGCATTTCCCGAGCAAGAACGACCTGATCTGCGCGTATCTGGAGTACCGGCACACAGGCTGGATGGCTTGGTTTGCCGATGCGTTGCAACGCCATGCGCACGCGTTTCCCGCAGGCACCGACCGCACGCGGGCCTTGGCGCCTGCCCTGGCGGAATGGTTGGGCAGCGAGCACTTTCGGGGCTGCGCCTTCATCAATAGCGTGAGCGAACTGGGAGATACCGTGCCCGAGGTGCTGGAGATTGCGCGGCGCCACAAGCGCGACATGACGGCGTTGCTGGCGGGCTTGCTGCCTGCGTCGGCCCAACGTGCGCAGATTGCACAGGCGCTCACCCTGATGGTGGAGGGGGCTATCGTGCGCGTGCAGATGGGCGAGCCCGTGGCCGAGGTGGTGGCCGCGGTGTCCCGCCTGACGGATGGGCTGGTGGCAGCGCCTCCACAACGCAAGCGCTAAGACCTCTACGGGCCTCCACCTGTGTGATCAGTCCAGCCGCGCGCCTTGTGTGGCACCGTGGCGGGTGCGCTGGTCGTACTGCTTTTCGCGTGCCACGTGGTCCTGCAGCAGCCGGTGGCCCAGGGCATTGGCCTCGCGCTCCAGCGTGGCGCAATCGGGCGCTGCAGGCATCTGGCGGATGCCCTGGTCGATGGCCTGCGCGGCATCGCGGCCGATCTGTACATGGCCCTGCTCGTGGTCGGACAGGGCGCGCAGGTACCGGTCAAAAGCCGCTTGTTGCTCGGGGCTTGCGGCTTGCAGTTCGGGCAGTTGCACCTCTGTGTGCAACCGGGTGGTGACCTCGGTGATCGCGCAGCGGCCCGAGGCTTCGCGCCACCAACGGAAGGTCCAGCGCACGTTCCAGCGGGTATAGCCATGAAAGCGCTGCCCACCCACCGTGATGGGTGTGGCGGCATGCAGGGCAGCGCGCAGGCTCTCACCTGGCTGGGCGCGCACCACGTAAGGCCGCTGGGTGTTCTCTTCCCGCACCTCCGCGTGCACGCCGCTGGCGCCCAGCAGCCAAGCGATTGCACACGCCCGGCGTGCCCAGGCGCGGAGCGGCAGGGGGGCCAAGCCGGTCATTCGCCCCACGGCAGCATCAGCGTGAGCAGCGACAGCTGGTCAAATTCGGGCGCGAAGGCGTCGATGATCTGCTGCGGCTCGGGGCACAAGGTGGTGTCGGTGATCACGCCAAACTGCACGCCGCCGCCGTAGCTGAGGATGGAGACCCCCAGGCCAATGTCGCCCGACTGCGGCACCCAGAACATGCACTGCGTGACGCGCGATCCGCACAGCGTGAGCTGTTCCTTGGGGCCGGGCACGTTGGTCATCACGGCCGTGGTCTTTCGGCCGAACAGGTTGAGCAGAGCGTCCTGCGCGGGCTTGATCATCAGCCCCGCTACCGCCAGCATCGCAAACGCCAGGATGGGCTGGGTGCTGCCCTTGAGCGCATTCATGCGCTTGCGCACTTCGTACACGCGCTCGATGGGGTTGGCCACACCGATGGGCAGCACCAGTGGCACGAGGCCAAAGCGGTTGCCCAGCTTCCAGGCCTCTTCCATGGGGCGCAGGTTCACGGGGATCATGGCGCGGATCTCCTGGCCCGTGGGGTCATCGCCCTGGCTGCGCAGGTAGCCGCCGATGGCGCCCGCCACACACGACAGCAGCACATCGTTGATGGAGCAGTTGAGCGCCTTGCCGATGGCCTTGACTTCTTCGAGCGGAATCGGCGGGCACCAGGCCACACGTTTGGCGCTACCGGGCTGGCCTTTGAGGCGGGTGGGGGAGTCGTCGGGCATCAACGCCAGCGCGGCCGCATCGCTGACGAGCTGGTAGGCCACCCGGGCCATGTCCACCGTGCCCGAGAGGCCACTCTGCATAGTCTTCTCAGGGTCGCCCAGCATCTGCAGGGATTTGGCAGCGCTGTCTCCCGCCAGGTCCAGTGCTCTCACGGTCATGCCGGTGAAGGGCTTGATGAGCGTGTCGGCAATCCAGTCCTCGGCCGTGGCGGCCTGCTCGCGTTGCTTGCGGGTGCGCTTGGGCGGCTCGGCGCCGCCGTCCACGATGGACATCGTGACCGAGATGAGTGCAATGCCGTCGGCAATGCAGTGGTGGATGCGCACGATGAGCGCGCTGCCCGGCTGGCCATCGTCGCCCACAAAGTTTTCCACCAAGTGCATCTGCCAGAGCGGGCGGCGGGTATCGAGCGGCTGCATGGCGAGTTCGCCTACGCGGTCCTGCAGTGCGCGCTGCATGCTGTGGCCTTCGCGGTGGGGCAGCTGCTCGCGCAGCACATGCGCGGCGATGTCGAAGTTTCGGTCTTCCACCCAGGTGGCGCCGGCCGCGTCTTCCAGCACCCGCTGGCGAAAGCGCGGGTATTGCAGCAAGCGCTGCTGCACGCGCTCGCACAGCGCCTCCCACGTGATGCCGGGCGACAGCGTCCACACGCCGTTGATCATCATGAGGTTGCTGGCGGAATCCATGCGCAGCCAGGCCGTGTCCACCTTGGTCATGCGCTCGCCCGACAAGCCCAGCATGCCAGTGGCGGCACGGCGTACGTTCTTCTGCACCACGGTGGCGGCCTTGCGGGCCGCAGGCGGCAGGGCCTGGGCGGCGCGTCGTGCTACATCGGGCGCCTGCGCGCGCGCCTTGCGCAGGGGGCTGGCGGCGCCGTTGGCGGCGGTGGCGCTGGGGGCGGGGATGCGGGTCACCATCGGATGTACACCTGTTGTGGTTGTTTTGGGGGCTTGCCTCTATGGATTGCCAGGGCGCAGCGCCTGTGCAGCCCGTAAGATACAACGCAGCAAACCCTTGCCGACACCGTTCTTTCCCTCCCCCCATCGAACCCAAGGAGCAACCAACATGGCCGACCTGAACGCCACCTTCGAAGCCGCTGTGGCCAATTCCAAGAACCTCAGCGAGCGCCCCGACAACGCCACGCTGCTCAAGATCTACGCGCTGTACAAGCAGGCTACTGTGGGCGACAACTCCGAGAAGAAGCCCAGCTTCTCCGACATGGTGGGCCGCGCCAAGTGGGATGCCTGGGAAAAGCTCAAGGGCACCGGCGCCGACGAAGCCAAGCAGCAGTATGTGGACCTGATCACCTCGCTGAGCTGATACGGCGTACTCCCAAAGAAAAAGGCGACCTGGGTCGCCTTTTTGCTTTTTTGGGGGGCAACGGCGGTCTAACGCGGAACCCACCCCTTGGGCAGCCCCGCCTCCGGCGTCATGCCATAGACCGGCTCGCCCGGCAGCCCCGCCTGCAGCGGCGCGCGCGCGGCCATCAGGCGCTCCAGGTCCACCCCCGTGGTGATGCCCATGGCCTCGAACATGAACACCAGGTCTTCCGTCACCACATTGCCGGACGCGCCCGGTGCATAGGGGCAGCCGCCCAGCCCGCCCAGCGACGCATCAAACGTCCGCACCCCCACGTCGTAGGCTGCAAGGCAGTTGGCCAGGCCCAGGCCCCGGGTGTTGTGCATGTGGGCGGCTCCCGCCTTGGCGCCGAGCTCGGCCCGCAGGCGCGTGAACAGGCGGCGCACCTGGGCCGGGTTGGCCATGCCGGTGGTGTCAGACAGGCCCACCTCGTCGGCACCCGCCTCGGCACACAGGCCGGCGAGCCAGATCACATCGTCCTCGGGCACCACGCCCTGCAGCGTGCAGCCAAAGGCGGTGGACAGCCCCACCTCCACCAGCACGCCGGGCGCCTGCGCGTTGCGCAGCTGTACCACGGCGCGCACCTCTTCGACCATGGCCTCGCGGGTCTTGCGCACATTGGCCAGCGAATGGGCGGCGCTGGCCGACACCGGCAGGGTGACCTTGTGCACGCCCGCTGCCAATGCAGCCTCAGCGCCACGCAGGTTGGGTGCCAGCGCCATCACAGTGATGCCGGCGTGGCTGAGCGCGTGGTACACCACC
>JBCNOJ010000247.1:0-7642 GCA_039593925.1 Acidovorax sp. | reverse complement strand
TCGCCAAACTGCAGCTCATCAAATAAGGAAAACAACAAAATGGGTCTGTTGAGTCTTGCAATCTGGGTGCCGATTGCGTTCGGTGCACTGCTGCTCGCCATGGGGCGCGACGAGCACGCCCGTGCCGTCCGCTGGCTGGCGCTTGTGGGCGCGTTGATTGGTTTCCTGGTCACTCTGCCGCTGTACGACGGCTTCCAAGTCGGCACGGCAGCCATGCAGTTTGTCGAAAAGGCCACGTGGATAGAGCGCTTCAATGTGCACTACCACCTTGGCGTAGACGGCATCTCTTTCTGGTTCGTGCCGCTGACGGCCTTCATCACCGTGATCGTGGTGATCGCTTCGTGGGAGTCCATCACAGAGCGCGTGAACCAATACATGGGCGCGTTCCTGATTCTGTCTGGCCTCATGATCGGCGTGTTCAGCGCGCTCGATGGCATCCTGTTCTACGTGTTCTTTGAGGCCACGCTGATCCCGATGTACCTCATCATCGGTATCTGGGGCGGCCCGAACAAGATCTACGCGGCGTTCAAGTTCTTCCTGTACACGCTGCTAGGCTCGCTTTTGATGCTGATCGCGCTGATCTATCTGTACAACCAGTCCGGCGGCAGCTTTGACATTGCCACCTGGCACCAGTTGCCTTTGAGCCGCACGGCCCAGACCCTGTTGTTCTTCGCATTCTTTGCCGCCTTCGCCGTAAAGGTGCCCATGTGGCCTGTGCACACCTGGTTGCCCGATGTGCACGTGGAGGCGCCCACCGGTGGTTCTGCGGTGCTGGCGGCCATCATGCTGAAGCTCGGCGCCTACGGTTTCCTGCGCTTTTCCATGCCCATTGCACCTGACGCCTCGCGCGAGTGGGCATGGCTGATGATTGCGTTGTCGCTCATCGCCGTGATCTACGTGGGTTTGGTGGCGATGGTGCAGAAGGACATGAAGAAGCTCGTGGCTTATTCGTCCGTAGCGCACATGGGATTCGTGACCCTGGGCTTCTTCATCTTCAACGATCTGGGTGTTTCCGGTGGCCTGATCCAGATGATTGCCCACGGCTTTGTCTCGGGCGCGATGTTCCTGTCCATCGGGGTGCTGTATGACCGCGTGCACTCACGCGAAATCGCCGCTTACGGCGGTGTGGTCAACACCATGCCCAACTTCACCGCCTTTGCGCTGCTTTTCGCCATGGCCAACTGTGGCCTGCCGGGTACTGCCGGGTTTGTGGGCGAATGGATGGTGATCCTGGGTGCCGTCAAGGCCAACTTCTGGATCGGCCTTGCCTCCGCCACAGCGCTGATCTTCGGCGCGGCCTACACGCTGTGGATGTTCAAGCGCGTGTACCTGGGTCCTGTGGCCAACGACAACGTCAAGGGCCTGACCGACATCGACAACCGTGAATTCCTGGTCTTGGGCGTGCTGGCCATCGCCGTGCTGGCCATGGGGCTGTATCCCCGACCGTTCACGGACGTGATGGACGCATCGGTGGCGGAGCTGCTCAAGCATGTGGCGCTGTCCAAGCTGAATTGACACGCCCGACCAGACTGAACTGAGAGATTCAAGAAGATGATTGACAACATCAGCTGGCTAGCGATCTACCCCGAGATCGTGTTGCTCGTCATGGCCTGCGTGATCGCGCTGGTCGATCTGGGCGTGCACAGTGCACGCCGCACCGGCACCTACGTTCTGACCATGCTGACACTGGCTGTGGTGGCCGCGCTGCAGGGTATGTACGCCAGCAGCGGCAACACCTTCTACGGCTTTGGCAACATGGTGGTCAGCGACGCCATGGGCAACTGGCTCAAATGTTTTGCCACGGTGGCCATGATGGTCACGCTGGTTTACAGCCGCCCCTATGCGGCCGACCGCAACATGCTGCGTGGTGGCGAGATGTTCACGCTGTCGATGTTTGCGCTGCTGGGCATGTTCATCATGATCTCGGGCAACAACTTCCTGGTGATCTACCTGGGGTTGGAACTGCTCACGCTGTCGAGCTACGCCCTGGTGGCCCTGCGCCGCGACAACGCCACGGCCACCGAAGCGGCCATGAAGTACTTTGTGCTCGGCGCCATGGCCAGCGGTTTCCTGCTGTATGGCCTGTCCATGGTCTACGGCGCCACTGGTTCGCTGGACATCGGCCAGGTCTTCAAGGCGATCAATGCCGGCCAGATCAAGCACCAGGTGCTGGTGTTCGGCCTGGTGTTCGTGGTGGCGGGTCTGGCGTTCAAGCTGGGTGTGGTGCCTTTCCACATGTGGATTCCCGACGTGTACCAGGGTGCTCCCACGGCCGTCACGCTGATGATCGGCGGCGCGCCCAAGCTGGCGGCGTTTGCCATCACCATCCGCCTGCTGGTGGACGGCCTGCTGCCCCTGGCCATCGACTGGCAGCAGATGCTGGCTGTGCTCGCCATTGGTTCGCTGCTGGTGGGTAATCTGGCCGCCATCGCTCAGACAAACCTCAAGCGCATGCTGGCGTACTCGACCATCTCGCAGATGGGCTTTGTGCTGCTGGGCTTGATGTCCGGCGTGATCAACGGCAATGTGGATGCCACCGCAGTCGAGAACGCCTACAGCGCCTCGATGTTCTACGTGGTGACTTATGTGCTGACCACACTGGCTGCATTTGGCGTGATTCTGTTGCTGGCGCGTGACGGCTTCGAGAGCGAAGAGATCTCCGATTTTGCCGGTCTCAATCAACGCAGCCCGCTGTATGCGGCGGTGATGGCCGTGTGCCTGTTCTCCATGGCGGGTATCCCGCCGCTGGTGGGCTTCTACGCCAAGCTGTCGGTGCTGCAAGCGCTGGTTGCCTCCGGCCAGAGCCTGTACATCGCGCTCGCAGTGTTTGCGGTGATCATGTCGCTGATCGGCGCCTTCTACTACCTGCGCGTGGTGAAGGTGATGTATTTCGACGCCCCCCTCACGGCCACCACAGTCTCCGCCCCGGTGGACGTGCGTGTGGTGCTGACGGTCAACGGCGCCTTGGTGCTGGTACTTGGCCTGCTGCCCGGCGGCCTGATGACGCTGTGCGCCGACGCCGTTGTGCGCGCACTGGCCACCTGATCGGCCCCGCTGGCGCTCGGCGTTTCCAGGTTCGCCCTCGCTTGATTTCGCGGTACCGACTGTGTCTCTCACTGCTTCCGTCTGGCTGGTGATCGTGGCGGCATTCATTGCCGCCAACCTGCCGTTTGTGAACCACCGCTGGGCGGTGGTGGGCCCAGTGGCAGGGCCCCGCAAAGCGTTGGCGGTGCGCTTGGCCGAGTTGGTGGTGCTGTATTTCCTGGTCGGCGGCTTGGCCTTGCTGCTGGAGCGCCGCGCAGGGCAGATAGCACCCCAGGGCTGGGAGTTCTACGCCGTTACTGGCACCCTGTTCCTCACGCTCGCTTTCCCTGGTTTTGTGTACCGGTACCTGCTGCGCCGCCACGGCTGAGGCCTTGTAGACCGGCGTGTGCTCTGTAGAACCCGTAGATCCACTCCATGAAGGTCCTTGACCTCCAGTGCCAACAGGCCCACGTGTTCGAGGGCTGGTTTGCTTCCGAAGACGATTTCCAGGACCAGCGCCGTCGTGGCTTGGTGCAATGCCCGCTGTGCGCTGATGACCAGATCGAAAAGCGCCTCAGTGCTCCACGCCTGAATCTGGGTGCGCGTGAGCCGACGCGCACAAACCTCGAAGAACGCGCTACGCAAGCCCAGCGCAGCGCCGCCGAGCAAACCCCGGCAGCGCAAGCGCTGGCCACATCCACAGCGCTTCCACCCGCGTTGCAGGCTGCCTGGCTGGAGCTGGCACGCAAGGTGGTGGCGCACACCGAGGACGTGGGCAGCCAATTTGCCCAGGAAGCACGGCGCATGCACTACGGCGAAGTGCAGGAGCGCTCCATTCGCGGACAAGCCACGCCCGACGAGGCGATGGAGTTGTTGGACGAAGGCATCGCCGTGGTGCCGCTGCCTCTGCCAGCGGCTGCCAAGGAAACACTGCAGTAGTCAGGTTTTTCCAAATGGCATGGTGCCTTGCTCTCCATGGCGCCATTGGCAGAAATTTCAGGTGTTTTTGGCCTCTTGCGCTTATCCAGTAAGCGCTGTTAGCTATTATTTTTGATAAGGTGCGGAGTGCTGGCCTAGGCTGCCAGTCAGCTTGCCGGCAACCTGCACACCGCCCGCCAGGCACCGGCTGCAAGCCGTCCGCTGCCACCCTAAGCAGTGAACTGCAACGCCGCCAGACGGGCATACACCCCGCCTTGTGCAAGCAGCGCCGCATGGGTGCCTTGCTCCACGATGCGGCCATGCTCCAGCACGACGATGCGGTCCGCGTTTTGCACGGTCGCCAGCCGGTGTGCAATGACCAGTGTGGTGCGGCGGCCGGTGTGGCGCTGCATGGCGATGTCCAGCGCGGCCTGCACCATGCGCTCACTCTCAGCGTCCAGCGCGCTGGTGGCTTCGTCCAGCAGCAGCAAAGGCGGGTTCTTCAGCATGGCGCGCGCAATGGCGATGCGCTGGCGCTGGCCACCCGAAAGACGCACGCCACGCTCCCCCAGAAAGGTGTTGTAGCCCTCGGGCAGGGCAGTGATGAAATCGTGTGCGAACGCTGCGCGGGTGGCAGCCACCACTTCGTCATCGCTGGCGCCAGGGCTCCCGTAACGGATGTTCTCCATCGCAGAGGCGGAGAAGATCACTGCGTCTTGGGGCACGGTGCCAATGTGAGAGCGCAGCTCGTCCAGCCGAAAGTCGCGTATGTTCACGCCATTGAGCCGAATCTGCCCGAGTGAAGTTCCATCGGCGGCCGTGTCTACATCGTAGAAGCGTTGCAGCAACTGGAACACCGTGGTCTTGCCTGCCCCGCTGGCGCCCACCAGGGCCACGGTTTCGCCGGGTGCCAGGTGCAATGAAAAATCGTGCAAAGCGGGTTGGTCGGGGCGCGACGGGTAGTGGAAGTGCACCTGCTCGAACGCCACTTCCAGCCCCTTGTCGGTCGTCGGCAGCGCACGGCGCACTGCAGGGTCGGCCACTGGCGAGCGGCTGGCCAGCAGCTCCATCAGCCGTTCGGTGGCGCCTGCCGCGCGAAGCAGGTCGCCGTACACCTCGCCCAGCACGGCCACGGCGCCCGCCAGCAGGATGACGTAGACCACGGTCTGCCCCAGGTGGCCCGGGCTCATCTGCCCTGCCAGCACGGCCTGGGTGCCCCGGTACAGCCCCCACAGCAGCAGCGCCGCGTTGGCGATGATGATGAAGGCCACCAGCACGGCGCGCGCGCGGGTGCGTTTGACGGCGGTCTGAAACGCGTTCTCGGTGGCCTGGTGGAAGCGCGTGGATTCCCGCCGCTCGGCCGTGTAGCTTTGCACCACGGGCACCGCGTTAAGCACCTCGGCGGCGATGGCGCTGGAGTCTGCCACCCGGTCCTGGCTGTCGCGTGAGAGGCTGCGTACACGCCGGCCGATCCACATGGTGGGCAGCACCACCAGCACCACCGCCGCCAGCACGATCGACATGACGTACGGATTGGTCCACACCAGCATGGCCAATGCGCCAACGCCCATCACCGCATTGCGCAGCCCCATCGACAGCGACGAGCCCACCACCGTCTGCACCAGCGTTGTGTCAGTGGTCAGGCGCGACAGCACCTCGCCCGTTTGTGTGGTCTCAAAAAACTCGGGGCTTTGCTGCAGCACGTGGCTGTAGACCGCATCGCGCAGGTCGGCCGTCACGCGCTCGCCCAGCCAGCTCACCATGTAAAACCGCGCGGCGGAAAACACGCCCAGCGCCACAGCCACGGCAAACAGCATCTCGAAATGCCCGCGCAAGGCCATGGCCTGCGCACCCTTGTCGGCTGCGCTGCCGCTGACCAGCCCGCCATCAATCAGGCTGCGCAACGCGAGCGGAAAAGCCAGCGTGGCCAGCGCTGCAAGAACCAAAAAAACCACCGAAAGCGCAATGCGCCCGCGATAGGGGCGCAGAAACGGAATCAGGCCCGACAAAGAGCGTGGCGCCCCGCGGGCCGCAGCTGCTGCAACAGTGCGAGCGGGCGATGCGAAGGAAGGAGCAGAAGGGGTGGATGCCATCCAGCCAGTGTAGGGCGCGCGCTGCGGGTTTGCAGGCCTTTCCGCGGCCCACTGCGGCGCGCGAAATGTAAGCAAAAAGTCAGTGAGGCCCTGCGCGCGCACGCTTCGGAAACGCCTGCGCGAGGGGGTGGCGCGCCCGCGAAACCACGGCCTGGCGCGCCTTGCGCGGCGGTTGGGCAAGGCTGCATAGCCTACCTGCGGATGGACCCTAGGAAGTACTACATAGGCATTAGTACCAGTATCTGCGCGGGTAGAGGGGCATACCATGCACACCGATTCGGACACACAGACATACCGTCGGAGACCTTGCAGGCAAGGCTCTTTCCCTCAGTACTACACGGAGCGGCCAAGGCGCATGAGCGACGTCATTCTCGAAACCCACAGCCTGACCAAAGAGTTCAAGGGCTTCACCGCCGTCAGCGATGTGAACCTGGCCGTGCGCCGAGGCTCCATCCACGCGCTGATCGGCCCCAACGGCGCCGGCAAGACCACCTGCTTCAACCTGCTCACCAAGTTCCTCACGCCCACCTCTGGCGTGATCCGCTTCAACGGGCACGACATCACCCGCGAGCAGCCCGCGCAAATCGCGCGCCGCGGCGTCATCCGCTCGTTCCAGATCTCGGCCGTGTTCCCGCACCTCACGCTGCTGGAGAACGTGCGCCTTGGCCTGCAGCGCAAGCTGGGCACATCGTTCCACTTCTGGAGCAGCGAACGCACGCTGAACCAGTTGAACGACCGCGCCATGCAACTTCTGACCGAAGTGGGTCTTGAGGACATGGCCGACGAAGTGACCGTGAACCTGCCCTATGGCCGCAAGCGCGCTCTGGAGATCGCCACCACGCTGGCCATGGAGCCCGAACTGATGCTGCTGGACGAACCCACACAGGGCATGGGCCATGAAGACGTGGACCGCGTCACGCAGCTCATCAAGAAGGTTTCTGCCGGCCGCACCATTCTGATGGTGGAACACAACATGAAGGTGGTTTCCACCATCGCCGACCGCATCACGGTGCTGCAGCGCGGCGCCGTGCTGGCCGAGGGGCCCTACGCCGAAGTCTCGAACAACCCGCAAGTGATGGAAGCCTACATGGGCACGACAGATGGTCAACTCCAAGGGGCGCATTGAGATGAGCACCCCCGCACTCGAAATCAAAAACCTGGAAGCCTGGTACGGCGAGTCGCATGTGCTGCACGGTGTGGACATCGTCGTGCAGCCCGGCGAAGTGGTCACGCTGCTGGGCCGCAATGGCGCGGGCCGCACCACCACCATGCGCGCCATCATGGGCCTGACGGGCGCGCGCAAGGGCTCGGTCAAGATCCACGGCGTGGAAACGGTGAACATGCCCACGCACCGCATCGCTCATCTGGGCGTGGGTTACTGCCCCGAAGAGCGGGGCATCTTCTCCAGCCTGTCGTGCGAAGAAAACCTGCTGCTTCCCCCTGCGCTCAAGACCGGCACGCCCGGCATGTCGGTTCAAGAGATCTACGTCATGTTCCCCAACCTGGCCGAGCGTAAGAACAGCCAGGGCACGCGCCTGTCGGGCGGGGAGCAGCAGATGCTGGCCGTGGCCCGCATCCTGCGCACCGGCGCCAATCTGCTGCTGCTG
>JBCNOJ010000246.1:0-7658 GCA_039593925.1 Acidovorax sp. | reverse complement strand
AGCAGGCGCTGGACCGCGCCGAAGCGCCTATGCGCAGCTTCATGCTCAAACAGACCCGGCAGTCCGACTTTGCGCTGTTCTCCCGACTCGCGCGGCTGGACCCGCAGGTGACCGCTGAGACCGCGCCCCTGCGGGTCATCGTTCCCGCGTTTGTGACCAGCGAACTCAAGTCGGCCTTTCAGATCGGGTTCATGATCTTCATCCCGTTCCTGGTGATCGACATGGTGGTGTCCAGCATCCTGATGTCTCTGGGCATGATGATGCTGTCGCCGGTGTTGGTGGCGCTGCCGTTCAAGCTGATGCTGTTCGTGCTGGCCGATGGCTGGAACTTGTTGATCGGCTCATTGGCTGCCAGTTTTGTGACCTGAAGGAAGAAATCGCCATGACCTCCCAGATGGTGCTGACGATGGGCCGCGATGCCCTGACCCTGTTGCTGATGATTGCCATGCCCGTGCTGGGGGTGGTGATGGCGGTGGGTTTGCTGGTGAGCATTTTCCAGGCTGTCACCCAGATCCACGAAGCCACGCTCGCCTTCGTGCCCAAGCTGATCGCCGCGATGGTGGTCTTTGCCATTGCCGGGCCTTGGATGCTGAGCACGCTGGTGGATTTCATCCGCCGAACCATCGAATCCATTCCCGCGATGATCGGTTAGCCGCGTGCCCTACTACAAGCCCTTTGTTCCGCGCGTGGGCCTGGCGTGATTACTTTTTCCGAGGCCCAGCTCGTTGCCTGGATCTCGCCCATTTTGTGGCCCTTTCTGCGGGTGCTGGCCATGTTCTCGGTGGCGCCCATCTTTTCGATGCGCGTGATTCCCATGCGGGCCAAGATCGGCCTGGCGTTTCTGGTGGCACTGTGCGCGCAAGGCGTGCTGGGCGACCAGCCCGTGATCAGTGTGAACGACCGGGAGGCACTGGCGGCGGTCACGCAGCAAGTGGTCATCGGCTTGGCCATCGGTTTTTCGGTGCGGATTGTGTTTGCCGCCGTGGAGATGGCGGGCGAGGTGATCGGCCTGCAGATGGGCCTCAGCTTTGCCTCGTTCTTCGATCCTGCGTCCAATGCCCAGCTCAGCGCCGTTGCGCGGTTCTTCGGCCACATGGCTATGCTGCTTTTTATCGTCATCAATGGACACTTGATGATTCTGATGGCCGTGGTCAAGAGTTTTGACCGCTTCCCGGTGAATGGCAACTTTCTGCAGGCTCTGGGGCAGATGCGGTTGTATGAATTGGGAGGCTCGATTTTTTCGAGTGCGTTGTGGATCGCGCTACCGATGATTGCGCTGCTGCTGTTCGTGAACCTGACGATGGGCATCATTTCGCGGGTGGCACCGCAGATGAACATCTATGCAGTGGGCTTCCCCGTGACACTCACGGTGGGCCTTCTGGGGATCGCCGCCACCTTGCCGATGCTCGAGCAGCCCGTGCTGGCGTTGATGCAACGCTCCATCGACCTGTTTGGTGGTGGGCGCTGAGCTTGCACTGCTCTCATAAAAGGAGCTTGTAGCGCTTTATATTAAAGGGTTTCAATGCGTTTTTGCATTCAAAACCTGAGGCAATGAGTGCAAGCAGCTATCTTTTTTATACCAGTTGGTTGCGGATGGCGTAGACGGTCAGCTCAGCGTTGTTCGATAGCTTGAGCTTTTCTAGCACGCGCGACCGGTATACGCTCACTGTTTTGGGGCTCAGCATCAACTCCTCCGCAATGTCCGACAGCCTGCGGCCCGAGGCAATCTTCACCAGCGTCTGCAACTCGCGTTCTGACAGCGTGGTGTGCGGCGCTTCGGGCGTGGGCTGGGCCAGGCTGTCGGCCAGCATCTGGGCCACTTCGGCAGTCAGGTATTTCTTGCCCTGCATTACCGTGCGCACTGCCGCAATCAGCTCCACCGGATCGCCTGCCTTGTTGGCGTAGCCTTGGGCGCCAGCTTTGAGGCAGCGCAGGGCGTATTGGTCCTCGGGGTACATGGAAACGATCAGCACCTTGATGCTGGAGTGCGTTTCGCGCAGGCTGGTGAGCACCTCGATGCCGCTGCGGCCCGGCATGTTCAGGTCCAGCAAAAGCACATCGCAGACAGCGCTGCGCAAGACATCGCGCAGCTCCGAATACCCTCCGGCCTCGCCGGTGACCTGGATGTCCGGCGCTTCGGTCAGGGTGTCGCGAATGCCGCGCCTCAGAACGGCGTGGTCATCACACAGGACCACATGAATCACTGAACATCTCCCGAAGCGGTTGGCGATGAGGGCGATGTTAGCGGCACCGACAGGATGACAGAAGTCCCGTGGCCCGGCCGGCTGCTGATGTCCAGCCAGCCGCCCACCGTGCGGGCGCGCTCCTGCAGGCCTTTCAATCCGAAAGCCTTGGGTTTGTTCTGCGCCTGCAAGTCCATGCCTTGGCCATCATCAGACACCTCCAGCGTGAGAACGGCCTCTCGGTCAGACAGATCAATGTCCACCTTCGAACAGGCTGCGTGCTTGGAGATGTTCGTGAGCGCTTCCTGGGCGGTTCGGTACGCCACCAGCTGGATGTCTGCCGACGTGTGAAGGGTGTCGCTGCTGGTGTGCACCCGTGCCGGCACACCGGTGCGCCGCTCGAACCCGGCGGCCAGCCACTGCACCGCGGCCACCAGCCCCTGCTCCAGGATGGGAGGGCGCAGGTTCATCATGATGCGCTGGCTGGCGCCGATGGCGTGTTGGAGCATTTCCACCGCCGAGGCGGCGTGGCCCTGCATCTCGGCATCGGTGCTGTGGCGTCCGATCCACGCCACATCGAAGCGCACGGCGGTCAGTGCGCCGCCAATGTCGTCATGGATCTCGCGGGCAATGGACGCGCGTTCCTGCTCAATCGATGCCTGCAGATGTTCTGTCAGCTCTGCCAGCCGGCGCTGCGACGCCGCAAGTTCTGCCACCGCCTGGTCGTGGGCGCGCCGCGCCTCATGCACTTCCAGCGCGCGCGCCACCACGTGCGGCAGCCTCGTGATGTCTTCCTTGAGCAGGTAGTCGGCAATGCCAAGGCGCATCGCATCCACTGCGGCGGCCTCGCCAATGGCGCCCGAAAGCAGGATGAATGGAGGATGTTGCGGCTTTTGCGCCACATGGGCCCAGGCATCCAATGCCGTAAATCCCGGCAGCCGGTAATCTGCCAGGATGACGTCGAACGGTTGGGAGTCTGTCAGGTGCTGAAACTCGGCAAGCGAGTCAACTTGCTGGATCTGGAAGCTGAGTCCTGACCGCCGGAGGGCGCGGGAGGCGAGGTCATGATCGGCCGATGAATCTTCCAAATGGAGAATGTTCAAGGCCTGGTCCGGTGCTATGGTGACCATAGGAGCGCTATCATAGGATACAAATTGGAACAAACAAGGGTGTTTGTCCGGTTGGGACGGTCTCGGAGCCAGCGTCCAATGGGCGCAAGTGCTCTGACTCGCGCGAGGGTCTGGGTGCTTTTGTGCAGGTATCGTAGTCCTGTGTTCTTGCGTGTTTTGCTGCTGCGTGCTGCGATGGAGAAACGATGCAATCTACGCTAACAACGTCTGGAGGGCCTGCTGTCCAGGTTCCCGTCATGGTGGCGGCAGAACTGCAGGATTCCTTGCTGGTGGTGATGCACGATCTTCATCGGCTGGAGGGGCTGCTGAACCACGCCACCGACAACCTGCTGGAGCGCTTTGGCGAAGCCAACGCCGCCTTGACGGACGCCGTGGTGGCCGACACGCCCGAGCTTGTGGCAGCCCGGGCTGCTTTGCGCAACGCGGTCACGGAACTTCAGTTTCAGGACATGGCATCGCAGCTTATCTGGCACACCACCAAGGTCCTTCAGGGTTGCGCCTTCCGGCTGGCCTCGGAAGCCATGGGCCAGGACGAGGGCGAAGAGGCCGCGCCTTTTGCGGAGATGGCGCCAGACCGGCCCAACCCCGTTACGCAAAGTGAGATGGATGCAGGTTCGGTAGACCTGTTTTGACGATCAGACCGCTGGTTAACCTATATATTCAAGTCAGTTGGAGCCTTACATGCAATCGATCCTTGCCGTAGATGATTCCCCATCCATGCGAAAAATGGTGTCTTTCACCCTCACGGGTGCTGGCTACCACGTGGTGGAGGCAGTTGACGGACAGGATGCGCTGGAGAAAGCCGAAAGCCACGACATTCACCTGGTGCTGGCTGACCAGAACATGCCCCGGCTCGACGGGATTGGCCTGACCCGCAAGCTGCGCGAGCACCCCAAATTCAAGACGATTCCCATCCTGATCCTGACCACCGAGTCCAGCGATCAGATGAAACAGGCCGGCCGAACCGCAGGCGCCACGGGCTGGCTGGTAAAGCCCTTCGACCCCAACCGCCTGATTGAAGTCATCCAGAAAGTGATCCGCTAGGCCACACGGACGCGCATCAGCCAGTACACAGGAGCCCACCATGGCGGAAACCTACCAAGAAGGATCGGGGGCAGGCGCAGACTTCGACCTGAGCCAGTTCTATCAGATCTTTTTCGAAGAAGCGGGCGAGAACCTCGACCAGATGGAGCAAATGCTCCTGAATCTGGATCTGACCAATGCCGACGACGAAGAGCTCAACGGCATCTTTCGCTGCGCTCACTCCATCAAGGGTGGCTCAGCGACCTTCGGTTTCTCGGACGTTGCTGAGTTGACCCACCAGATGGAGTCGCTGCTGGACCGCCTGCGTCGCCACGAACTCCAGCCGATTCCGCAAATGGTGGATGTTTTGCTGGAGTCGGCAGACGCATCGCGCAGTCTGCTCGCGCGCCACCAAGCCGGTGGTCAGGGCGATGCGGTTTCCACGACATCGCTGGTTCACCGCATCAGTGAACTGGCAGCGGGCCGCGTTCCGAGTGAAGCCCCTGCTGTTGCCGCGCCGCCCCCGCCTGCAGCGCCGGCTCCCGCGCCTGTTGCTGCCGCCCCTGCGCCAGCCGCGAACAAGCCCGCCGTGGCCGGGCAAGCCCGTCAGATCGAAATCCAGGTGGGCCCCCTCGAGCGGCCGGAGCAGGCTGACGCTATCAAAGAGTTGTTCAGAGACATTCCCGGCCTGGGCACCATCCGGGACTTGCCGAGCACCCAACCCAATACGCGACTCTTCGGGGTGGAGACATCTTCTACGCAGGATGATCTTCTCGACCTGTTCGCTTTCCATGTCTCCAAAGAGCATGTGATGTTCCGCGATGCATCGCCCGCAAGCGCGGGCGCTGAAAACCCGGCGGCGGAGGACGAGTCCACCGTGGCAGCCGAGGCGTCGGCCACAGACACGCCATATGGCTTCTTCAACGGTGCACCGGGTGCACCCAATGCAGATGTACCCCAGGGTGCGCCTGCAGCGGCCGTGCAACCTGTGAAGGCGGCTACATCCAAGGCCGCGTCTGCAGAGCCCAAGGCAGCTACGCAAGCACAGATGGAATCCACCACCATCCGCGTCGATGTCAAGAAGGTGGATCAACTCATCAATCTGGTCGGCGAGCTGGTGATTACCCAGGCCATGCTGGCCCAAAATAGCCGCGGGCTTGATGCAGGCGCCTACCAGCAATTGCTGGCCGGATTGACCGACTTGGATCGCAACACACGCGACCTGCAGGAGTCGGTCATGTCGATCCGCATGATCCCGATGTCCATCGTGTTCAGCCGCTTCCCTCGCATGCTGCGCGATCTGGCCAACAAGCTGGGCAAAAAGGTGGAACTGGTCACGCTGGGCGAAGCCACCGAGCTGGACAAGGGCTTGGTTGAAAAAATCACAGACCCTCTCACCCATCTGGTGCGCAACAGTTGTGACCACGGCATTGAGATGCCTGCTGATCGCCTGGCCAAGGGTAAGTCCGAGCACGGAACCATCACCCTGTCCGCCTCCCACCAGGGGGGATCCATCGTGATTGAAGTGCGTGACGACGGGCGCGGACTTTCGCGTGAAAAGATCCTCAGCAAAGCGCAAGAGCGTGGCATTGAAGTCTCAGAGCAGATGAGCGATGCCGACGTGTGGCAGCTGATTTTTGCACCTGGCTTCTCCACGGCGGAAGAGGTCACCGATGTCTCTGGCCGCGGCGTCGGCATGGATGTGGTCAAGCGCAACATCGCCGCCCTCAATGGGTCCGTCGAGATCGACTCTGCCGAGGGTTACGGGATGAAGGTCTCGGTGCGCCTGCCGCTGACGCTGGCCATCATGGATGGCATGTCGGTGGGGGTGGGTGAAGAGGTTTATATCCTCCCGTTGTCGTCGGTGGTGGAATCCTTCCAGGTCAATGCCGACGATGTCAGCACCGTCGCCCAGGGCTCACAACTGGTCAAGGTGCGCGATGAATACATGCCCGTCATTGCCCTGGAGAAAATTTTCCAGGTGCCTCGGTTCGACCTCAACAAATCCAGCAACATCATGGTGGTGGTAGAGGCCGACGGCAGCCGCGTGGCATTGTTGGTGGATGAACTGCTCGGGCAGCATCAGGTCGTGGTCAAAAACCTGGAAACCAACTACCGCAAGGTGCCCAATGTGTCTGGTGCCACCATTCTGGGTGATGGAACGGTCGCCCTGATTCTGGACACTGGCGGCCTGGTGCGCCGGGCCCGCCATTAGAGCCAAGCACGGGTGCGCTGAGCGCGCTTTGTGGTCAAGTAAGGAGAATGCACCATGAGTGTGATGGGTAAAGCAACTGAAGCCGCACCGGCAGGCGCGCGTGAATACCTCACGTTCCGCCTCGACCAGGAAGAGTACGGAATCGATATTCTCAAGGTGCAGGAAATCCGGGGCTATGAGCCGCCGACCCGAATTGCCAACGCGCCCAATTTCATCAAGGGCGTGGTCAATCTGCGCGGGACCATCGTGCCCATCGTGGACATGCGTATCAAGTTCAATTGCGCGCAGGCGGACTACAACAGCTTCACGGTGGTCATCATCCTCAACCTGCGCAATCGGGTCGTCGGGATTGTGGTCGACTCCGTAAGCGATGTGATGGAACTCACCCCAGAGAGCATCCGCTCCGCACCCGACATCGAAAGTGCCATTGACAACAGCTGCATCCTCGGCCTGGGCTCGGTGGGTGAGCGCATGTTGATACTGCTGGACATCGAGAAGCTCATGTCCAGCCTGGACATGGGGCTGGTGACTGCCAACGAGTAAGGAACAGGCGTCAAGACCAGCAAAGGTGGCCTAGGCACATGTCAGGTCGCAAGCACTGCTTGCAGACCTGTTGGAGCGAACAGGATTTCCCTTCGGACGATCAATATGGCCCAACCCACCAGCGTCTCCTCTTCTGCCCGGCCAGCCGCGCCCAGAGTAGACCCGGCGTACGCCGCTGCTGCGGCGCCTTCCGGGCCGCTCGCACAAGGGCGAGAGTTTGTGTGGACCAACGCCGATTTTGCGCGGGTGCAGGCTTTGATTTACCAGCGCGCCGGCATCAGCCTGCATGATGGAAAACATGCCATGGTTTATAGCCGCCTTTCACGGCGGTTGCGTGACACGGGGCACACCAGCTTTCACGACTATCTGGGCTGGCTGGAAACGCACGATGGCCCGGAATGGCAGGAGTTTGTGAATGCGCTCACCACCAACCTGACCGCGTTCTTCCGCGAGCAGCACCATTTCGAGATTTTTGCATCGCATTTGCGTGCGAAGCCCTCTGCCAACTGGCGCGTTTGGTGCAATGCTGCATCGACTGGCGAAGAGCCATATTCCATCGTGATG
>JBCNOJ010000245.1:0-7662 GCA_039593925.1 Acidovorax sp. | reverse complement strand
GGCCACACTGGAAACGGCCTGGGTTTTTCAGCTGCACGAGCCGGGCTGCCGCGCACGCGTGGCCGAGCTGCTGGCGTTGCCGGGCGTCATCAAGGCAGGCTTTGGCTTGGGCGACGACACCAAACGCATCCAGCACAAGCTGGGCGTGCAGCCCGCCGACGTGCTGGAGCTGAACACCGTGTTTCGCCAGCGGGGTTATCGCAAGGACATGGGCGTGAAAGCGGCGGTGGCGGTGCTGTTCAATCGCCGCTTCATCAAGTCCAAGAAGGCTGCCACATCCAACTGGGCCAACCTGCGGCTGACCGAGGCGCAACTGGTGTATGCAGCCAACGATGCCTGGGCGGCACTGCGGGTTTTCCAGGCGCTGGGCGTGCACGCCGCGGACTCGGATGCCCCAGACAGCATAAAGACGAGCTATCAAAAATAGAGCACTCAGCGCTTATCCATAAAAACTCTCAGATCGAAAACAATCTGAAACCCAGTGAAATCAAGCGCTAGAAGCTCACTTTTTTGAAGCAATCCGCTCAGCTTGACTACAGCTTTGCCGCCAGCCGAGCTGCCTGATCGATGGCGCGCTTGGCATCCAGCTCGCCAGCCTCCAGCGCGCCGCCCACAAGGTGCGGCCGCTGGCCCTGGGCTTCCAGCGCTTGCACCAAGCTGCGCAAAGGCACCTGCCCCGCGCAGAGCACCACGGTGTCGCAGGGAATCCAGGTGGGGTCTGCGCGATTCTCTCCGTACGACACCAGCAGGCCCTCGTCGGCAATGCGCTCGTAGTTCACGCCGCTCACCATCTGCACTTGCTTCATCTTCAGCGTGGTGCGATGGATCCAGCCCGTGGTCTTGCCCAGGCCCGCGCCAAGCTTGCCCTTTTTGCGCTGCAGCAGCGTTACCTGCCGTGCAGGCGGCGTCACGCGCGGGCCACTGGTGGCAAGGCCACCGCGCGCCTCGGCCGGGTCGGTGATGCCCCACTCGGCCTTCCAGGCGGGCAGGTCGAGGGTGGTGGAAGGGTGATCACCGTGTGTGAGGAATTCGGCCACGTCAAAGCCAATGCCGCCCGCGCCGATGATGGCCACGCGCTCACCCACCGGCTTGCCATGGCGCAGCACGTCGATGTAGCTCAGCACCTTGGGGTGGTCCTGGCCGGGAATCTGCGGGTCGCGCGGCTCCACACCAGTGGCGACGATGACCTCGTCATAGCCGGCAAGGTCGGCGGCCAACACGCGCTGGTTCAGCTGCAGGTGCACCCCCGTGTCTTCCACGCGATGGGCCAGGTAGCGCAGCATTTCTTCGAACTCTTCCTTGCCCGGAATCACCTTGGCCATGTTGAGCTGGCCGCCGATGGCCGGCGCGGCATCGAACAGGTGCACCTCGTGCCCGCGCTCTGCAGCCACGGTTGCAGCCGTGAGCCCCGCAGGCCCGGCCCCCACCACCGCAATGCGCTTGCGCGACGAAACCGGTCGATACACCAGCTCCGTCTCGTGGCAGGCCCGCGGGTTGACCAGGCAGCTGCTGGTTTTGTTCTGAAACACATGGTCCAGGCAGGCTTGGTTGCAGGCGATGCAGGTGTTGATGCGGTCGGCCCGGCCCTGCGCAGCCTTCTTCACAAATGCGGCATCGGCCAGCAGCGGCCGCGCCATCGAGACCATGTCGGCGCAGCCATCGGCCAGCACCTGCTCGGCCACCTCGGGCGTGTTGATGCGGTTGGACGTGACCAGCGGCGTGGTGATGCCCGCCGCCGCAAACTCGGCCTTCATCTTTTGCGTGACCCAGGCAAACGCGGCGCGCGGCACGCTGGTGGCAATGGTGGGCACCCGCGCCTCGTGCCAGCCGATGCCGGTGTTGACGATGTTGGCGCCACCCGTGGCCACGGCCTTGCCCAGGGTGACGATCTCGTCCCACGCGCTGCCGCCGGGCACCAGGTCGATCATCGACAGGCGGTAAATGATGATGAAGTCCTTGCCAACGGCCTCGCGCATGCGGCCGATGATCTCCACCGGCAGGCGCATGCGGTGGCTGTAGTCGCCACCCCATTCATCGCGCCGCAGGTTGGTGGCTTGCGACAGAAACTGGTTGATGAAATAGCCCTCGGAGCCCATCACCTCCACGCCGTCATACCCGGCCTCGCGCGCTTTGATTGCGCAATTCACGAACGCGCGAATCTGCCGCTCCACACCGCGCGCCGACAGCGCAAACGGCGTGAATGGCGAAATCGGCGACTGCAGCCGCGACGGTGCCACCGCCAGCGGGTGGTAGGCATAGCGGCCCGTATGCAGGATCTGCAGTGCAATCTTGCCGCCCGCCTCGTGCACGGCCTCGGTTACCACGCGGTGGCGCTTGGCCGCGCCAGACGTTGCCAGCGTGCCCGCAAACGGTTTGGCCCAGCCCGCGATGTTGGGCGCAAAGCCACCCGTCACGATCAAGCCCACATCCCCCTCGGCCCGCTCGCGAAAGTACGCCGCCATGCGCGAGAGGTCACGCCCATCCTCGAGCCCGGTGTGCATGGAGCCCATGAGCACGCGGTTCTTGAGGGTGGTGAAACCCAGATCCAACGGTGCAAGCAGATGGGGATAAAGGGCTTGGCCGGGCAGTGACGGGCTGGTGATCGGTGTCATCGTGGTGGGTGCGCGTTGGGCGCTGCAAATGGGGAAGGCAAGCAGAAACCGGAAAACAGGTTTCTAGAATTATTTTCTAGAACTTTATTCTAGAATGCACTTCTATGGCAAGCCGCACTTCCACCAAGTCATCCAACACCACAGCCTCCGTCCAGTCCGCAGAGGCTGTGGACCGCCGCCAGGACATCCTCAACGCAGCCCTGGCCTGCGCGGCCGAAGGCGGCGTGGATGCCGTCACCATCGACGGCGTGCGTGCGCGCTGCGGGGCCAGCGTGGGCAGCATTTACCACCACTTTGGCAACCGCGACGGCATCGTGGCGGCGCTGTTTTTCGACATCTTTCACGACCAGTCACGCAGCGTGCAGACACAACTCGATGCCGCCCAGGGCGTCGAAGGGGGCGTACAGGCCCTGGTCACGGGCTACTTGGACTGGGTGGTAGCGCAGCCCGAGCGCGCACGTTTTCTGTTCCAAGCGCGTGGCGCCGTAGCCGCAGGCCCGCGCACCCCGGACCTGGCCGAAGCAGCGCAGCGCCGCAACGAGGCGCTGGTGGCCTGGTTTGAGCCCCACCGCCAATCTGGCGCCCTGCGCGACCTGCCGTGCGAGCTGATGCCGTCGCTGGTGATGGGGCCGGTGCAGAGCTATTGCCGGGCCTGGCTGTCGGGCCTGGAGGGGCCAAGCGCCCTGCCCTCGCCCACCACGTACCGCGCAGAGTTGGCCGATGCCGCTTGGCGCGCGGTGAAGGTGGGATAACGCAGCGGCAAGCACCGCTGCCGCCTGCTGGATCAGTTGGTCTGTCCACCAGACCGCTGACCCCAAGCCCACAACGCAAACCCGAAAACCAATGCGCCTGCCGGGCCGATGACGAGCAGGTTCCACAAGGGCATGAAAAGCAGGCCCAGCGCAGCGGTGGAACCCTTCGGCGCGATGAAGACGCTGTAGTGCATGAACACATCTGCAGCAAGGGATGCAGCGGCCGCGCCAAGCGCCCACACCGGCCTGCGACGCCGCACCAGCACGGCTGCGATGCCGTACGGCGCACACGAGAACAGCCATAGGCCAACGAGGAATGTGCTGGCGCCAGCATCCGCCGAAGCCTTGAATACCGCTGTGTAGAGGTGCAACGCCACGCCCGCTGCGCACAGCATCAAGGCCGTTTTGGCTGGCATGGAGGATGGCATGGGCGTGCGAGCCTGTTGCGCTTCAATAGTGCGGGGGAATCTCGTCCCGCAGGTTGCGCTGCTGCCCCTGCGCGTTTTCGGGCATCTGCTGGCGCAAATGGATGACCTCGTGCGTGAGCTTGTCGATGAGTTGCTGCTGCTGGTAGATGGTCAGGTTCAGTTGATCCAGCAGGTCTTCGGTGAAGCTGGCTTTGATCTCCAAGGCTTCGAGGCGTTGAACGATGTCGTCGGTGTGTGATGAAGTCATATTTGCGCGCGGCATGCAAGCCGGTCAAAGCGGGGTTTCGACGACATAAAGCTGGCTGGGGCGCTCCAGCAGCCATTCGGTCAGGGCCAGGTTGCAGACGATGTCTTCGTTCAGCGGAAGGTCCTTGCCCAGCACAAAGCGCAGCAGCACATAGCCCCACTGGTCCCCGCGCTCGGCGGGGCGGAACGCATCGCCCCACGAGCGTGCGGCATATTCAAACCGCGCAGCATAGCCCTCGCGCCGGTCGGGCGGCCAGCACACCATGCGCACGCCGGGGCCTCCGTCGCGCCAGGGCCGCGCGTCCGCGGGGTCGATGTACAGCTCCACCTGAAATGCCGTGGGCTGCGACCGCCGCAGCGGTATGCCCCAGACACCGCGCGTGTCGTTGATGTGCGACAGCGTGCGCGAGAAAACCGGTGCAAAGTCTTGCGCGCCCAGCGCGAGCACGGCGCGGTTGGATACCTGCAGCTCTTGCGTGCGCCGCGCATAGGCTGCGGCCACGCATGCCACGTCTTCGCACCGGTTGCGCAGGCGCAGCCACCGCAGTTGGGCTGCGCGCAACGCGGCCAGGGCAGCCTCGCGATCGGGCTTGGCCTGCGCAATGCGGTAGGCCTCGTTGAGCCTGTTGTCGGCTTGCGTGAGCTCTGGGCTTGCGCAGACCCAGTGCTCCACGGTCTTCTCGGCCGATCGGCAGTCAAAGCCGGGAATGGGCGTTGACGGCTCTGGCGCTTGGGCGCCCGCACCGCTGCATACGCCCCACAGGGCCAGCGCGCCCAACAGCAGTGGCCTGATCAACGCCATCTCCGCAGCAACGATCAGACGGCTTGGCCCAGGCGAGCCACGCCTTCGCGGATCTTCTCCACATCGGCCGTTGCAAATGAAAGGCGCAGCGTGGCGTGATCGGGGTTCGCGCAGAAGAACGGCGTGCCGGGCACAAAGGCCACACCCTTCTCGATGGCGCGCTTGGCCAGCACATTGCCGTCGGCCACCTTGCCACCCGCGCCGGTCAAGCGCGCCCACACGAACAGGCCGCCTTGGGGCTGCACAAACTCGATGGCGTCGCCCAACTCCTTGCGCAGCGCGTCGCCCATGGCCTGGGCGCGCTCGGCATACACCTTGCGCACATGGGCCAGCGTGCCGGGCATGCGGCCGGCCTTGAGGTATTGCGCGGCCGTGGCTTGTGCAAACGTGCTGGTGTGTGCGTCGCTGAACTGCTTGCACATCGTGGCCTTGCCCAGCAACTCAGCCGGGGCAATCATCCAGCCCACGCGCAGGCCGGGCGACAGCACCTTGCTCAAGCTGCCGCAGTGCACCAGCAGATCGCGGCTACCGGGCACGGTGGCCGACAGGTTGAGCAGGCTGGGCGGAGGCGCATCGCCAAAGTACAGGTCGCCGTAGGGGTCGTCCTCGACGATCAGGGTGTTGTGCTTCACGGCCATCTCGAGCACGGCCTTGCGGCGCTCCAGGCTCAGCATGGCGCCGCTGGGGTTGCCGAAGGTGGGGATCAGGTAGACGAATTTGGGCTTGTGCTCGGCGATGAGCTTTTCAAGCTCGTCGGTCTTCACGCCGTTGCCGTCGATGGGTGCGCTGATGAGTTCGGCGCCGTACAGGCGGAAGCACTGGATGGTGGCAAGGAAGGTGGGGCCTTCCACGATCACCTTGTCGCCGGGGCTGATGAGGGTCTTGCCCAGCAGGTCCAGCGCCTGCTGGCTGCCGGTGGTCACGATGAGGTTGTCGGCCGCCACATCCTTGGCGCCCTTGCTGGCCATGAAGGCGGCCAGTTGCTCGCGCAGTGGGTTGTAGCCCTCGGTGGCGCCATATTGCAATGCTGCGCCGGGCTCTTCGGCCAGGGCAGCGTTGCTGGCTGAGCGGATGCCTTCCACGTCAAACATCGCGCTGTCCGGGAAGCCGCCTGCAAAGCTGATGATGCCGGGCTTGCCCAGCAGCTTGAAAAGCTCGCGGATGGCGGAGGTCTCTACATTGTTCAGGCGGTCGGCAAATTGCATGGCGTTGACAGAAGTGGGTGGCAAAAGATCACGCATTGTCGCCAATTGGCGAACAGGTTTCCTGCGGCTTACACTGCGCAAGCCCCTTCAACGACAAAACCGCCATGCCTCTCACCATCCGCACCCTGCCCCGCATGCGCCTGGCCACCATGCGCCACACCGGCGCGTACGGCCACCCAGGCCTGACTGAGCTGTGGGAGCGCTTTGGCGCCTGGTGTGCGGCCAACCGGCTGAACGAGCCTCGGCCCAAGTTCTATGGTTTCAGCCATGACGACCCGGCCTGCACGCCCGCAGAACAATGCCGCTACGACGCGGCAGTGCAGATTGGCGTGGGCCTGCGCACCGGGCCCGATGTGCAGGTGATGGACTACGAAGGCGGCGACTACGCCTGCATGCACTTTGTGGGCACGGGGCCGGAGATCGGCGCCGCCTGGGCGGAGATGGGCGCGCCAGACCAGATCCCGGAAGGCTGGGAATGGGAGCCGCGTGCGGCGCTCGAAATCTACGACGAGGACTTTGCGGTGGACCCCGCCACGGGCCGGTTTCCGTGCTGGCTCTGTATCCCCGTGCGCCGCCGCGTCGGCTGACACCGCTCGGCGCTAGCCAACCACCCCGGCGCGGTTGAGGCGCCGCCTTGCACGACAATCCTGCACCTTGCTCCTCGCGCTTCGCGTGCTTCATGAAATCTGCAGACATCCAGCCATTTTTTGCCACCCTCAAGGCAGCCAATCCCATGCCCAACACGGAGCTGGAATACACCACCCCGTTTGAGCTGCTGGCTGCCGTGCTGCTGTCGGCCCAGGCCACCGATGTGGGCGTGAACAAGGCCACGCGCAAGCTGTTTCCGGTGGCGGGCACGCCGCAAGCGATTCTGGACCTGGGGCTGCAAGGACTGGAGGGCCACATCAAGACAATTGGCCTGTACCGCACCAAGGCCAAGAACCTGCTGGAGACTTGCCGCATCCTAGTGGAACGCCACGGTGGCGTGGTGCCCCGCACGCGCGAGGAACTCGAAGCCCTGCCAGGCGTGGGCCGCAAGACCGCCAACGTGGTGCTGAACGTGGCCTTTGGCCAGCCCACCATGGCGGTGGACACGCACATCTTTCGCGTGAGCAACCGCACCGGCCTGGCACCGGGCAAGAACCCGGTGGCGGTGGAACTGCAGCTGATGAAGCGGGTGCCCAAGGAATATGCGGTCGACTCGCATCATTGGCTGATCCTGCACGGCCGCTACGTGTGCCAGGCGCGCAAGCCGCGCTGCTGGGAATGTGCGGTGGCGCAGTACTGCGACTATCGACCCAAGACGCCCGCGCCCTGAAAAAAGAAACCCATGAGCCGGCGGGCAGATTGCTTCACATTTTGTAGCTACTAGCGCTTTATGGATAAGCGCTAGAGGCCAAAAACACTCAAATTTTGGTCACCGGGCCACGGCATGCTCGCGCAGCCACGCGGCGAAGGCTTCTTCGGTGATATCGCCAGCGGCGACTGCGAGCATGGTGAGCGTGGCGTCTGTCTGAGTGGCCTGCAAGCGCAGGCCATTCAGGTACAGAAACAAGCCCACAGCCAGGAAAGCAGCGTGCTTCTTGCCATCCACAAACGGATGGTTCTTGGCCAAAC
>JBCNOJ010000244.1:0-7667 GCA_039593925.1 Acidovorax sp. | reverse complement strand
CTCACCGGCTGCGCGGCGTGAATGGTGATTTCCCCCACGCGCACGGTGCCGGCATCGGGCTGCTCCAGCAGGGTGATGCTGCGCAGCAGCGAGCAAGTGCTGACGCTGAAGCCCGACGCCAGCATCCTGGGCCAGCTGGATGTGGGTGTGGTGGGACCGCGCGGCAAAGTGGGTGTGATCGGCAGCACGGATGCCGAGGGCATCGCGTTTGAAGTGCGCGCCTTCTTCCCTGGCAACAACGGCCTGGCAGAAGACCCCGTCACTGGCAGCCTGAATGCCGCCCTGGGCCAATGGCTCATCGGCGCCAATCTGGCGCCCGCGAAGTACGTGGCCAGCCAGGGCACATGCCTGGGCCGCGCAGGGCGCGTATTTGTGGAACAGGACGGCGACACCATCTGGGTGGGCGGCAGCTCGGTCACCTGCATGGCGGGCGAGGTGCTGCTGTGACCGCCATCACCACCCAACAGGTCCCCTGCGTGGACCATTTGATTGTGCTGGCGGCCGACCTGGACAGCGGCGTTGCCTGGTGCGAACGCACGCGGGGCATCAGCCCCACGGCGGGCGGCGAACACCCGCTGATGGGCACGCACAACCGCATCTTCAATGTTTCCAGCCCCGCGCACCCGCGTGCCTACCTGGAGATCATTGCTATCAACCCAGGAGCACCCAACGCAATACCAGAAAGCGCAAAGCGGTGGTTTGACATGGATGACGCTGCACTACAGCAACAGGTGGCGCAACACGGCCCGCAGCCCATCCACTGGGTGGCCAGCGTGCCCGATGTGGCCGAACGGTGTGCGGCGTTGTCGGCGCTGGACATCGGGCGTGGCGCCATCATCACGGCCAGCCGCCCCACCGCCAACGGGCTGCTGCAGTGGCAGATCACCGTGCGCGACGACGGTGCGCGCCTCATGGATGGCTGCCTGCCCACGCTCATCCAGTGGGGCCAGGTGCATCCTTGCGACAGCCTGCCACCCAGCGGCGTCGCGCTGCGGCGACTGGTGCTGCAGCACCCGCAAGCGACCACCTTGCAGGCCGCTTGCGACGCCATCGGCGTGGCGGGCTGCGTGACCGTGACCGAAGGCGACACGCCGCAGCTGACAGCCCAATTGGACACACCGCGCGGCCCCGTGACCCTTGTATCCATTCCCCCCAATCAGGAGTAGCCCATGCTGTTTTCCGCCCAGGAACTGATCCTTTTCGCACTCGCGGCCCTTGTTCTGGTGCTCACACCAGGCCCCAACATGGTGTACTGCGTTTCGCGCAGCCTGACCCAAGGGCCGCGCGCCGGGCTGATTTCGCTCAGCGGCGTAGTGCTTGGCTTTGTGGTGCACCTGCTGGCTGCGGCGCTGGGCCTCACGGCCCTGCTGGCCGCCGTGCCAGTCGCATTCGATGCCATCCGCTACGCCGGCGCCGCCTACCTGTTGTGGATGGCCTGGCAGGCCGTCAAGCCCGGTGGCGCCGCGCCTTTTGAAGCACGCAACCTGCCGCACGACAGCCCGCGCACGCTGTTCCTCATGGGCTTCATGACCAACCTCTTGAACCCCAAGGTGGCCATGTTCTACCTGTCGTTCTTCCCACAGTTCCTGCACCCCGAGCGCGGTCAGTTGCTGCTGCAGAGTCTGACGCTGGGCGGTGTGCAGATCGCCACGAGTGCCATCGTGAATGCGCTGCTCATCCTGTGCGCTGCGCGCGTCGCGCTGTTCCTCAACCGCAATGCTGCATGGATGCGTGCGCAGCGCTACTTCATGGGCACCGTGCTGGGCCTGCTCGCCCTGCGGCTCCTCACCGAAAAGAAAGCCGCCGCATGAACACCCGCCTCGACCCCACCGCCCTGCTGCCCACCCTGGCCGACATCGAAGCCGCTGCCGAGGTGGTGTACCGCGACTTTGCCGCCACGCCCCAGTACCGCTGGGGCCTCCTCAGCCAGCGGCTGGGCACCGACTGCTGGCTCAAACACGAAAACCACACGCCCGTCGGCGCCTTCAAGATCCGGGGCGGCCTGACCTACTTCGACCAGCTCGCCCAGCGCGGCGCGCTGCCTTCTGAGGTCATCAGCGCCACGCGCGGCAACCACGGCCAGAGCATGGGCTGGGCCGCGCGCCGCCACGGCGTGGCCTGCACCATCGTCGTGCCGCGTGGCAACTCGGTGGAGAAGAACGCCGCCATGCGCGCGCTGGGCGTCACGCTCATCGAACACGGCGACGACTTTCAGGAGGCGCGCGAACACGCCATGCAACTGGCGCAACAACGTGGCGCCCACATGGTGCCCAGCTTCCACCCCGATCTGCTGCGCGGCGTGAGCACCTACTGGTGGGAATTTCTGCGCGCCGTGCCGCAGCTCGATGTGGTGTACGTGCCCATCGGCCAAGGCTCGGGGGCGTGCTCGGCCATCGCCGCCAAGCTGGCGTTGCAGCACCCCGTGCGCGTGGTCGGCGTGGTCAGCAGCCACGCCACCACCTATGCCGATTCGCTGGCCGCAGGCCGCGTGGTGGAGGCACCGGTGACCACCCAGCTCGCCGACGGCATGGCCTGCCGCGTGGCCGATGCCGAGGCCCTGGCCGTGATGGCTCCGCACATCAATCACATCGTGCAGGTAAGCGATGCCGAGGTGGCCGCCGCGATGCGCGCCTTGTTCACCGACACCCACAACGTGGCCGAAGGCGCGGGTGCGGCGGCACTGGCGGCAGCGATACAGGAGCGCGATGCCCTGCAGGGCAAAAACGTGGGCTTGGCGCTGACGGGCGGCAATGTGGATGCATCCTCGTTCAGCAAGGTGCTTGTGGATTGAATGGCAGCGGCCACAGCACAACGACAAAGCGGTCGGCCGCACCCTGTGCCACCGACCGCCTTGGAGAAAGCCGAAGCTCAGCGCTTTGGCTTTTGGGGGTGAATCAATTGCTCAGAATGATCTGCGCAATCACCCCGGTGGCTATGGCCACCAGCAGGTAGTCCGACCCGTTCTGCACCCAATGGTAGCCACGCGGAGGCGCGGACAGGTGGTGGCCACGCCAGTCGTTCACCACGTAGTGCCGCGTACGGTACTGCGGAGGAATGCGTGACCCCCGGTGCCAGCTGTGGTCTGGCCCCGCGCCGCGGTGACCGTGCATGTGCGGAGGGCCCGGCCGGTGTTGTGGGCGCTGCGCGTGGGGCGGTTGCGGGCGGTGCCCGGGTCGGTTTGCATGGGCCGGGCCCTGCGGACCGTGCTGCGCATGGGCGCCGCGCTGGCGGTCATCCCGCTGGCCCGGGTAGTTGTTCGGCTGTGCGATGGCACCGACGGAAGTGGCCAGCATGGCTGCCGCCACAGACGCGAAGCCCATCCGACGAAGCACGTGTTGTACAGGTTTCATGCGTTTCCTTTCGCGGCCTAGAAGGCCAGTGAACACGCTTTTCATTCTAGAAACCGGGGATGTCCGCATATGTCGGAGAGGTGCGCTTTCGGCATACTTTGAAACACGACGTCACAGCGCCGAACCCTCCGATCGGCACACCGTCGTCGCTGCGGAGACAGTGGCCGCCACCATGGCTGCGCACAATCGCGCCCATGGGAACCCTCTACCTCGTGCGCCATGGCCAGGCCTCGTTTGGCGCGGATGACTACGATGTGCTCAGCGCACGGGGCCGAGAGCAAGCCGTGCGCCTGGGCGAGTACTGGCGCGCACGCGGGCTGGCGTTCGACGCCGTCATGCTCGGCACCCTGCGCCGCCACGCCGAGACGCTGGCCGGTATTGCCGAGGGACTACCCAATCTGCCCGAAGCCTCCCTTTGGCCGGGCCTCAACGAGTACGACAGCCATGCGCTGATCAGCGCCATCCACCCCCAGCCGCTGGGCCCAGCCGACACGCCCGAGCGCTACCGCGCGCACTTTCGCATCCTGTGCGACGCACTGGCGCAGTGGATGGCAGGTGTCATCAGCCCCCAGGGCATGCCCAGCTGGAACGAGTTTGCGGCCGGCGTGCGCAGCGCGCTGGAGCATGTGCGCCACCACCATGCGGGCCAGAATGTGTTGCTCGTCAGCAGCGGCGGCCCCATCTCTGCCGCCGTGGGCGAGGTGCTGGGTACGGCACCCGAAGTGACCATTGCATTGAACATGCGCATCCGCAACAGCGCGGTGACCGAGTTCTCGATTTCGCCCAAGCGGCTGATGCTGCAGACGTTCAATACGCTGCCGCATTTGAACGAGGCACCACACCTGGAATGGATCACGCATGCGTGACAGTCGCGCGCTTCAAAAACAGTAGCACTTAGCGCTTTTCTGTATTGAACTTCAAAAGAAAATAGCCTGAACCGCAATGAAATCATGCGCCAACAGCTATTAAATTGAGAGCACGAACACGCAGGCGGTACAGTGCCCCGCATGCGATCCCCAACGCCCCCTGCCCTGACCGCTGCTTCGTCCAGCCCGCCGCGCGCCTTTGTGCTGGGCAATTTTGTGCACGCCTGCTGCTGGCGGGTGCCGCGCCTGCCGCAGCCGGGTGAGACGCTGCAGGCCACCGCGGTCCACACAGAGCCCGGCGGAAAAGGCCTGAACGTGGCCGTTGGCCTGGCGCGCCTGGACGCGCGGGTGGACACGCTGATCGGTTGCGGCACCGACGCTCCAGGTCGCGACCTTCTGGCGCTGCTGCGCCGCGAACGCATCGCCACCCGGCATGTGCACCGGTTTGCCGGCGGCAGCGGCTGGGGGGCTGGCTTCATTGCCGCCGATGGCCACAACGCCATTGCGGTCCACCCCGGTGCCAACGCCCTCCTCGGCAAAGCCCATGTGCAGCGCGCCGAGGCCGACTTGGTGCGGGCCCAACTGGTGTACGGCCAGTTCGAAACCGCTCTGCCCGCCGTGCAGGCGGCCTTTGCCACCGCACACCGGCGGGGCATCCCCACCGTGCTCAACCCGTCGCCATGGCGCGCCCCGCCCGCAGCGCTGCGCCGAAGCACACACACGCTCATCGTCAACCAGGTCGAGGCCATGGCTCTACTGGAGCTGGCCACTGCACTAGGCCCCCGCCAAGGCACGTCCGCGTTGGTGGCGGCAGTGCGCACCACATTGCCCGCGCTGGCAACGGCCTGGCCCGGCCTGCAGCGCCTGGTGATCACACTGGGCGCCGGTGGCAGCCTGGGGTTTGAACGCGAGGGCAACGATTGGCAAGGCTGGCACGCCCCAGCGCCCCGCGTTCGCGCGGTGGACACCGTAGGGGCCGGGGACGCCTTTGCCAGCGGCTACTGCCGCGCCGTGCTGGCAGACCAGCCATTGCCCGATGCCCTGGCCTGGGGCAACCTGTGCGGTGCGCACGTGGCTGCCCACGCCGGGGTGCTTGCCGTGTTGCCCGGTGCGCAGGACCTGTCCGCCTGGGTGGCCGATGCCCGCGTGCCCCGGGTGCGGCGCTTGCGGGGCGCCTGACTCTTGCCAGCTACCCCTACATTGACCCGGCGATTGGAATCGCCCTCTCTGGACCCATCGCCCTATACCGACAGCTTGACCCGGTACACGTATGCATCGCCGCGGAACGTGCCTTCCACGTACTCGACCAACTGGCCTTGCACCGTGTGGGTCTTGCGCTTGAGCAGCAGGCAGGGCTGGGGTTCGGTGAAGCCGAAGGCTGCGCATTCGGCTTCTGAGCTGAAGACGGCCTCTACCGTCTGCTCGGCGTGCGAGAGCGCCAGCCCACAGTGCTCGCGCAGCCAGGCGTAGGCTGAACTGGTGCCATCCCACTCGGCCAAAGCAGGGGCCAGCGTCAGGTCGTACCAGGCCAACTCGCGGGTCATTGGCACACCGTTGCCCTCGCGGATGCGCTCCACACGCAGAAAGGAGGCTCGCGACGGCCGCTGGAACAGCGAGGCGATGGAGCGGTCACTCACCACCTGCAGCCCCAGCAGACGGGTGCTGGGCTCCAGCCCCAGTTCGCGCATCTCTTCCGTAAAACCTTTGAGCACACCCATGCTGGGCATCACTCGCGGCGGCTCACGCACCACACTTCCACCACGCCCGCGCCCGGCCAGGCGCTGGGTGTGCCGCAGTTCGTCGTAGCAGCGCTTGACCGTGGAGCGGCTCACGCCCAATGCATCAGCCAAGTCGCGCTCGGACGGCAAACCTTGGCCCGAAGGAATCCGCCCGCCCGCTATCAAAGCCTCCACGCTGGCATGCAATTGGCGCCACAGCGGGATGCCCGAAGCCCCATCGAGAACAATGCTGCTGAACGGCGGCGGTACCACCACGGTAGCCTCGCTGGGGGATTCGCCGGATGCGGGCAATGGCTTTCGGGTCATGAGGGAAACAAAGGATAGGGATCACAGCCAACATCATCCTCCTTCACACCCGCAGGCTCCGCGGCCATCGGCAGCCCGCTGCCAAGCCCCCCGGCCATCAGCGCGATGAGTGCGGTCTGGCTGCGCAGGCCGGTCTTGTCAAAAACATGTGCGAGGTGGGTGCGGGCCGTGCTCAAGCCCATCCCGAGTTGTTCGGCCACCTGCTTGAGGGGTATGCCTGCCGCCAGGGAGGCGGCCACAGCGGCCTCCTTGGGGCTCAATCCAAACAGCAATTGCAGGCGCTGAGCATTCGGCAGTGATATGGCTTGCAACGGCCGAAGCATCAGGCACACGGCGCGATGCAAGCCCAGCCCCCACTCCATGGGCTGGACGATGGGAGTGGCTTGCACATGCCACCCTGGCGAAGCACCGTTGGTACGCAGAACGCACTCGCCGCCGCCGCCAGACCGCAGGGTGCAGTCGATCAATTTCGCCAGCGCATCCTGCGTTTTGCTGACGGGCGCATACAGCCGCCCAAGCGAGGCATCACCAGGGGCTGCCAGCAGGGTCAGCGGAGCATCCACGCCAGCCAGCAAGGCCACGGCACGCTCATTCGCTCGCAACACGCGCCGCTCGGCGCCATCCAGCAACAGGCAGCCTGTGGCACCACCTGCCAGGCGGGTCTGCTCCGCCCACCGGTTTTCGGTCACCCGCAGATGCAAGCGCGTTGCGCGCACCAAATCTGGAACGATACGCCGCGCCAGTTCCAAGTCATGCCCGTCAAAAGGCCGCTGATGGGCACCCCGGTCCAGGCAGATATAGCCGGGACTCCCCAACGGCCCGGGCATTTTCAGCACCATCGCACTGTGCAGGCCTCTTGGTACGTACCAAATATCGCAAAAGACCTTGGCGCCTGGGTCCGCCCGGAGGTCATTGAATCCGTCGGACACAACATGCCCCACCGGCGCCCCGAGCAAAAGCCCCATGTACGGGTTCAAGGCCTGGATCTCGCGATAAAGGCGCAGGTAGCCCTCGTCGTGCCACGTCGACGCGAGCACGGAAAAGCCCTCAGCAGCCCCCGGATCGTGGCGCACATAGCACCCTTCGGCGCAATGAAAGAGGTCGGTGAGCTGGCGAAGCGCATCGTTCCAGCGGCGCGCATCCCAGGCTGCCTCGTACAGCGAGTCAGCCATCTTTTGCCATCCGTCATCCATCCAATCCCGCATAGGCCCTCCGCTCCACCACGCATTGCCTTGGTTCACCATCCGTCGATCAGAGGATGTTCACCATTATTGCGCCGAATTCAAATATGGATCGTACCAATTGATTCACCATGTTCACCGATGGCCACAGCGCCACGCCAGCAGAAAGGTCGATCCCCATGTCAATGCTTTTTTCCCGAATCGGCCTTGCCGCCAGCCTGGTGC
>JBCNOJ010000243.1:0-7703 GCA_039593925.1 Acidovorax sp. | reverse complement strand
ACCCCGGAAGAGCATGAGGCGCTGGAGCGCAGCATCCTCACCGAAGGCTGCCGAGACGCACTGGTGCTGTGGGGCGATGTGCTGGTGGATGGGCACAACCGCTACGGCATCTGCCAAAAGCACGGCCTGCCGTTTCAGACCGTGCAAAACCCTCGCTTTCAATCGATGGAAGACGTGCACCTGTGGATGATCGACCAGCACCTGGGCCGCCGCAGCGTGTCGGACTTCCAGCGCGGCGTGCTGGCACTGCGCAAGCGCGAGATCATTGCGGACCGCAAGGCACGCGCTGCCACCGCCGCCGAACCCGCTGAATCCGCCGCCGCCGCTGCCGCGACCGAGATGCCGGCCGCCGCCCCCGAGGCCGCAGCCGCCCTGCCCGCCCCTGACCCTTTGAACAGCCGTGAGGCCATTGCCAAGGCCGCGCGCCTGAGCAGCAGCCAGGTGGTGATGATCGAGAAGATCCAGAAGCAGGCTGCACCGGAACTGGTGGCAGCCGTCAAGTCCGGCACCATTTCCATCAACGCCGCCGCGGCCGTGGCCACCCTGCCCGCAGAAGAGCAGGTGGCCGCCGTGGTGGCCGGCAAGGACGAACTCAAACAAGCCGCCAAGCGCGTGCGCGAGCTGAGCAAGCGCAAGCCGCGCGATCAGGCTGCTGCCGGCGACAACGCAGGAACGCCTGCCGAAGACGCTACCGAGGCAGCGGACACCGGGCTGGACGAGGTGCAACGGTTGCGCAGCCGCATCGCAGAGCTGACGGCAGAGAACACTGAATTGCGCAGGCAGGTGGCACAACTGCAAGCAGCGCTACCGGCCGGCGGCACGCCGTTCTGAGCACGCCGTTCTGAGCACGCCGTTCTGAGCGCGCCGGTTTAGGCGCACGGGTTATTCGAGCCGGTCGCGCAGCGCGCCGGCCAAGTTGTCTGCGGAAAGCTGTACGCCCGTCAACCGCCGGCGCGGCGCAACGCGCTCAGGCGGTCGGCAATCAGGTCGACGTCGAGCCCGTCTTCCGCATGGGCCAGATAAGCCTCCAGATCGTCCACGGCTTCGGCGGTATTGCCCCGCTCGGCGTGGGCCAAGCCCCGGTCACGCCGCTCGCCCCAGGCATGCGGCAACAACACGATAAGGCGGTCAAGCACGGCGATCAGGCGCTGCCAGTCTTGCTGGGTGCGGTGCACCTCCTTCAGGTTGCGCAGCATGCGCGCAATGATGTCGCGCGGCGTGGCTGCCTGCAGGTACAGGCCCAGCGGTACGTCGTAATCGTCTACCAGACCGTTGCGGCGCTTGTAAGGCTCCAGCCGCTCGGCCAGCTCTTCGCGGCTGAGAGATTGGCCCGAGATCGGGTCGAGCACCACCTGCCCCTTGGGCAGCAACACCTTCACCATGAAGTGACCGGGGAAGGCGATCCCTCGCGCATGCAGCCCCAACCCCTGCGCCAGCTCCATCCACAAAACGGCCAGGCTGATGGGAATGCCCCGGCGCGTGCGCAGCACGGCATTGAGGTAGCTGTTCTCGGGGTCGTAGTAGTTGTTGATGTTGCCGGCGAAGCCCAGATCGGCAAAGAAGAACTGGTTGAGCGTGCGCAGCCGCTGCAGCGCGGGCGCGTCGGCGGGCAGGCGGCGCTTGATGCGCGCGAGCAACTGGTCCATGTCGCCCAGCAGCTGCTGCATGTCCAGCTCGGGGTATTCGTCCTGCGCCAGGCTGGCGGCAGCCTCCAGCAGCGGAAAGTGGTCATCGCTTTGCACCAGCGATGCAAAGTACTCCAGCGAGGTGGGTACGGAATAGCTCAGGGACATGGCAAGGTTGTAAGTCTGGCCCACAGTGTCGTCAAGGCGCAGAAACTCGGGTTTCACGGGGCTATTTGCGGGTTCGAAGGCCCGCGCGGCCTCAGCGCCTGAAAACCTGGCGGAGCTTCACCCCTGCCGCCCACAAGGCACCAAAGTAGAGCACCCCGGCAGCCGCCATCAGGGCGGCCAGCAGGCCAATGCGTTGCAGGGACTGGCCTTTCATGCCCACCCAGTCAAAGTGCTGGGTGCCCCATACCAGCAGCACGGCCAGCAGGGCACTGGCCGCCACCACCTGCAGCCCAAAGCGGCCCCAGCCGGGCCGCGGCTGGTAGCTGCCTCGCCGCACCAGTCCCACCAGCAGCCACAGCGCATTGATGAGCGCTCCCAGTCCAATCGACAATGCCAACCCCGCATGCGCCAAGAGCGGCACCAGCGCGATATTGAGCATTTGGGTCAGTACCAGCACCACCACCGCAATCTTGACCGGCGTGCGCACATCCTGGCTGGCGTAGTAGCCAGGGGCCAGCACCTTGATCGCCACGATGCCCAACAGGCCGGCGCCATATCCCGATAGCGCAACAGCGATCTGGCCCACGTCGCCATCCGCCAGCTTGCCGTGATGGAACAAGGTGGCCACCAACGGCGTTGAGAACGTGAGCAGCGCCACTGCACTGGGCACAGCCAGCAACACCACAATGCGCAGGCCCCAGTCCAGCATGGCCGAATAACGTTCGGAGTCGCCCGCCGCCTTGGCGGCCGTGAGCTGCGGGGTCAGCACCACGCCCAAGGCCACACCCAGAAGGGCAGTTGGAAATTCCATCAGCCGGTCGGCATAAAAAAGCCAGGTCACGCTGCCGGGTGCGAGGTAGGAGGCGATCTGGGTGTTGATCATCAGCGATATCTGCGCCACGCCCACACCCAGCAGGATAGGGCCCATCAGCACCAGCACGCGCCGCACTCCGGGCTCGGCCCAGGCGGCGCGAATGGCACCCCAAGTCACGCCAATGCGTGGCATGAGACCCAGCCGCATCAAAGCCGGCACCTGCACGGCCAGCTGCAGCACGCCGCCCAACATCACGCCGCCCGCCATGGCAAAGATTGGCTCGATGCCGCGTGCCTCGAGTTGCGGGGCGCCCAGCCAGGCGGTAGCGATCATGCTGATGTTCAGCAGCACCGGCGAAGCGGCTGGCACGGCAAAGTGTTTCCAGGTATTGAGAATGCCCGCAGACAGCGCCACCAATGACATGAAGCCGATGTAGGGAAACATCCAGCGCGTCATCAGCACGGCAGCGTCGTAAGCCTCGCCACTTTGGCGCAAGCCGCTGGCCAGCGCCCACACGAGTGCGGGCGCACCCACCACGCCCACGATGCAGGCGAGCAGCAGCACCCAGGCCAAAACGGTGGCCACCGCGGCAATCAGGCGGCGTGTGGCCTCTTCGCCCTGCTGCGCTTTGGTGGTTGCCAGCACCGGCACAAAGGCTTGGCTGAAGGCGCCTTCGGCAAACAGACGGCGGAACAGGTTGGGAATGCGGAAAGCGACGTTGAAGGCGTCGGTCAGGGCATTGGCCCCGAACATCGAAGCCATGAGCAGATCGCGCACCAGGCCCGTCACGCGGGAGGCCAGGGTCAGCAGGGAAACGGTAGAGGCGGCTTTGAACAATGACACCGCGGGGAGTGTATTCCTCCTGCGACCCTGCGCCGCTTCGCCTTTTGCACCAGCGAGAGGCCCGTCTGGCGGCTTGGCTGCGCCAGCCTTCTCGGCGCTTTGAAGCGCTTGGCATGCCGGTCTCAAGCGCCGATATGGATGCAAGAGGTGCTCTGGGCTATAATCGTCGGCTTTGCTGGCAACATCCACAGACCTTTAGGAACACACCATGGCATCCACCAAGCCCAAGAAAAAGAACCCCCGCCTCGCTTCGGGCCGCAAGCGCGTCCGTCAAGACATCAAGCTGAACGCAGCCAACACGTCGCTGCGCTCCAAGTACCGTACCGCTGTCAAGAACGTCGAAAAGGCTGTTCTGGCTGGCGACAAGACCAAGGCGACCGAACTGTTCGCCAAGATGCAATCCGTCGTCGACACCGTGGCCGACAAGGGCATCTTCCACAAGAACAAGGCTGCTCGCGACAAGAGCCGTCTGTCTGCCAAGGTGAAAGCCCTGGCACTGGCAGCAGCCTGAAAAATCCCCGCCTGATCGCCCGATTCAGGCAAACAGCCCGACCGGCACCCGCCGTTCGCCGTTTGTAACGGGTGCGCTGTCAGCAAAAAACGAGAAACCGCCTTCGGGCGGTTTTTTCGTTTCCGATGTGGCGTTTTGCACTTGCTGCTGGCCCGCAAGTGAACGGGGTTTACCAAGATTTATTGAATCAGCATAATTATGAGAAATCCATAAAATCCGATAACTCATGACTTTTCGCCGCACCGCATTGGCCGAGCAGATGGCAGCCCAATTGCTAAGGCCGTCGTTCCTGGATACCTCGCTGCGCTCGGGCCTTTTCCTGTCGGGCCAGCGGCGGGTGGGCAAAACGACCTTTTTGGCCACTGACCTCATTCCGGCTTTGGAGGCCCTGGGCGCCATCGTGGTGTACGTTGACCTGTGGAGCCAGCCCCAGGCCAACCCCGCCGACTTGGTGCATGAGGCCATTCGCAAAACGCTCACAGAACTTCAGGCACCAGGTTCAGGCTTGCTGAAGCGGCTTAAGCAGATGACCAGCGTGGATGCCGGGGTGGCGGGTTTCAAGTTTGGTTTCAAGCTGGCCGATGTGGGCAAGGACGACGGCGCAACGCTCGCCCAGGCGTTCACCGAACTGATCGACCAGGCGCATACCGATGTGGTGCTCATCATCGACGAGGTGCAACACGCCCTGGGCAGCGCGGACGGCGACCATCTGCTGCATGCGCTTAAGGCCACGCGCGACGCCATCAACACGCGGCCGAACACGCCGGGCTACTTCCTTTTTGTTGGCACCGGCTCGCACCGCGCGCGGGTGCAGGAGCTCACGCTCAAAGGCAACCAGGCTTTCAACGGCGCGGTAACCAATGAGTTCCCCGTGCTGGGCAGAGACTTCATTGACTACGTGCTGGAGCAGGTGCGCCCACAGTTGGGTGCCATGGTGCCCTCCGCCCCAGTGACCGAAGCCGCCTTTCGCAGCATGGGAAGCCGCCCTGAGGAGCTGATGAAGGCTCTCAACATCCTGCGCAGCCTGCCGCCGGATGCGCGGCCCGACGAGCACCTGCCCACGATCGCTCAGTCTTTGGGCGCGGCTGCGGCCGACGTGGAACTGCAAAAGGTAGAGACGATGGGCCCGCTGGCCGAGGCCGTGTTCTCGCGCATCTGCAGCATTGGCGGCGACGTGAAAGGCGTTTTCACGGGCGAAGCCTTGAAGGCCTATGCTGCCCAGATCGGCCGCGATGTCACAGCACAGGAAGTGCAAAGCATCATCGGCGCCATGACCACTGCCAACCTGCTGATGCGCGTGCGGCATGGCCACTATGGCGTGACGGACCCGTTTGTGGAAAAAGCCTGGCGGGCCAAACAGCAAACCGAGCAGTTGCTGCGCACGGGCAGCGCAGCCAATGCCGCCCTGGCGAATGGCGATGCGGCACCGGCCGCCCTGCCGCCGCCCTCAGCCCCGGGGGGGTAAGGCCGGCGCGTCAGGCAGGAGGCAGGCCTCGGCCACCTGCAGGTTGTTGTCGCGCGCAAAGTTCACCACAAAGTCCCAGGCCATGGGTTCGTGCCCCTGCAGGTCGCGGTGCACCACCACACACTTCACGCCATTGAGCGTGGTGGGAATGCACCAGGGCGAATAGCTCAGATGGCTGCCCGGTCGCGCGCCGCCGGGGCGAAAGCTGCTCATCACCCCAGCCAGCCGCTCGGCCCAGTCGCTGGGGCGAAAGGTTTTCCCGTCGTGGGTGATGCCCTGGATGAAGATTTCTTTGGAGGTGGGGGAAACCATCGGGGATTGGAGTGGTAGTGGGCGCGCCAGATACAGGATCACTGTATGCTGCACCGCAGCGCGACATTCTAACTCTTATATAAGAGCTGAGCCTCTAAACCACCGCAAGCAGCGGGAATGCGGGGCCATTTCCTGATAGCGGCCTGCATTGCAGTAATGCGCAATCGTCAACATCCTGCCGCCGGGCTCCCCCTAGAATCGTGCTTCGCTTTTTCGGGGTCCTGACTTGACTTCATTCCAAGCCTGCCCCACCACCGTACCGTCTGGAGATCTTGCATGACCGCTTTCATTGAGGCTGCCTCGCCCCACGTGATGAACACCTATGGCCGCGTACCCATTGCGCTGGCCCGTGGTCAAGGCAGCCGCGTGTGGGACGTGAACGGCAAGGAATACCTCGATGGCCTGGGTGGCATTGCCGTGAACACGCTGGGCCACAACCATGCCAAGCTGGTGCCCGCGCTGCAGGACCAGATCACCAAGCTGATCCACACCTCCAACTACTACCACGTGCCGCTGCAGGAGCAACTGGCCGCCAAGCTGGTGGAACTGTCGGGCATGCAGAACGTGTTCTTCTGCAACTCGGGCCTGGAGGCCAACGAGGCGGCCCTCAAGATCGCGCGCAAGTTCGGCGTGGACAAGGGCATCGCCAAACCCGAGATCGTGGTCTACGAACGGGCGTTCCACGGCCGGTCCATCGCCACCATGTCGGCCACCGGCAACCCCAAGATCCACAGCGGCTTCGGCCCGCTGGTGGAAGGCTTCATCCGCGTTCCGCTCAACGACATTGAAGCCATCAAGCAAGCCACCGAGGGCAACCCCAACGTGGTGGCCGTGTTCTTCGAGACCATCCAGGGCGAAGGCGGCATCAATCCGATGCGCATCGAATACCTGCAGCAGCTGCGCAAGCTGTGCGACGAGCGCGGCTGGCTCATGATGATCGACGAAGTGCAGTGCGGCATGGGCCGCACAGGCAAGTGGTTTGCCCACCAGTGGGCCGGCATCGTGCCCGACGTGATGCCCCTGGCCAAGGGCCTGGGCTCGGGTGTGCCGATCGGCGCAGTGGTGGCAGGCCCCAAGGCCGCCAACGTGCTGCAGCCCGGCAACCACGGCACCACCTTTGGCGGCAACCCGCTGGCCATGCGCGCGGGTGTGGAAACCATCCGCATCATGGAAGAAGAAGGTTTGCTGGCCAACGCCGCCAAGGTGGGTGACCATTTGAAGGCCGCGCTGCAACGGGAGCTTGGCAGCCTGCCCGGCGTGAAGGACATCCGCGGCCAGGGCCTGATGCTGGGCATCGAGCTGAACAAGCCCTGCGGCGCCTTGATCGGGCGCGCGGCTGAGGCTGGGCTGTTGCTATCGGTCACAGCCGACAGCGTGATCCGCCTGGTACCCCCGCTGATCTTGACGACCGCCGAAGCCGATGAAATCGTCGCCAAGCTGACCCCGTTGGTCAAAGCGATTCTGGCGGAATGAAGAACAAAGCCGTAGCACCATGACGACGACGCTGAAACATTACCTGCAGTTCACCGACCTCACCGCCGACGAATACGCCTACCTGTTCGAGCGCGCCGCGCTCATCAAAAAGAAGTTCAAGGCCTACGAAAAGTACCACCCGCTGGTGGACCGCACGCTGGCCATGATCTTCGAGAAGGCCAGCACCCGCACGCGCGTGAGCTTTGAGGCTGGCATGTACCAGCTCGGCGGCAGCGTGGTGCACCTGACCACGGGAGACAGCCAGCTGGGTCGCGCCGAGCCCATCGAAGACAGCGCCAAGGTCATCAGCCGCATGACCGACCTCGTAATGATCCGCACCTACGAGCAGGCCAAGATCGACAGCTTTGCCGCCAACTCGCGTGTGCCCGTCATCAACGGCCTGACCAACGAATACCACCCCTGCCAGATCCTGGCGGACATCTTTACCTACATCGAGCATCGCGGCTCCATCCAGGGCAAGACGGTGCCCTG
>JBCNOJ010000242.1:0-7854 GCA_039593925.1 Acidovorax sp. | reverse complement strand
GCTTTGCAGGATCTGCTCTTCACGCCGCAAGGCACGCACGTCCTCGTCGAACGACGTGTCGCCGCCTGGACGATGGAAGGTGCGCGACAGGATGACCGCCTGCGAACCCAGCCGCACATGCTCAGCCAGCACGTCGCGGCCCGGCAGCAGGCCTTCGTCGAGCCGGGCGATGCCGCCAAAGCCGAAGCGCAGCCCCTGTCGCCGGGCCGCGTCGGCCACGCTGTCGACCAGCCCACGCGCCAGCGGTTCGTACATGAAGCGATTGCCCATTGACAGGTGCAGGTCGTTCAGTCCCACGAATACCTCCCACAGCCCTGGGGTGGCGATCCACTCGTCAACACAGGCCACAGCCTGCGCCGCTTCCACCAGCGGCACGATAGGCGCACGCCCCGCGACTAAGCGCGAGAAGTCGGCCAACTGCCCGGCGCTGGTGAACATGGGCAGCATCAGCAGGTCGGCACCGCGCGCCAGAACGGCATCGACTTCTTCGGCCGAACCCGCGTGCAGCGGGTTGACGCGCACCATCAGCCTGGCGCGGCGCAGCATTGCCTTGACGCGGGCCACGTCGTCGAGCTCATGGGAGCTGATGAAAGTGTTGCGGCCGGCCTGGCGCTCGGCCTTACCCATGCGCTCCAGATCCACGAAGAGACGGATGCCCTCGATCGCATCGCAGCGTGCGGCGAATTCGGGGTCTCTGGTGATTTGCAGCAGGTCAATCATGAAATCATCCGGCGATTATTGCCGCAGCGAATGGCGCAATTCGGGCATGGCCAGCAGCGAGATTGCTACCATCAATATAGCAAAAAACGCCCCGCCGGCAATACCCAACAACACATTTGATTGAAAATCCCACCCGTTGCTGGCCACTCTTTCCAATACCAGCAGCACAGCCAACGTGACAAACATCACGCGCCAAGGCATCCAGCGCCAGATCTCGAGGCCCAGCGCGGCCACCACGGCCAGCGCCACGCCAGCCAGTACGGCATTGAGCACCGCCATCAGCCAGCCCCCTTCGCCGCCGCCGACCAGGCCTGCGGCCATCAGTACCGCCACGGCCATCGCGTAAGCGACTACGACAGCCGTCATGCGCTGCTGTGTGGCCAGCACCGTCAGCGCCACGACAATCACCGCCTGCGGCAGCAGCCCCCAGGCGCCGATGCGGCCCCATTCGCCGATGCGCTGCAGACCTTGCGCATCCATGCGCCCCCAACCGAACAACAGTTGCGCGGCGGCCGGTGCCGCCACCAACAGTCCGGCCACAGCCGCTGCCGCCAGCACCCAGGTGACGGCAAAGGCGCGCCGCACGGCCTGAGCACGGTCGCCCTCGTCCGCAAAGGCGCGGGTGATGACCGGAAACGCCAGGCTGGCCGCCAGCTGGATGGCCAGCACCAGCGGCAGCTCCACCAGTTTCCAGGCGTAGTTGAAGGTGGCCAACGCGCCTTCGCCCGACGCCGAGGCCAGCGAGCGCGCCGCAAACGGCAGCGCCAATGGCAAGCCGGCCGATAGCGCCGCCCAAAGCCACATAGGCAAAGGCGGCAAGACGACCGATTCAACAGCCGTGTCTTGCACAGGCGCATGGCGGGCCAGCCGCCCACGCAGCCACACCAGCCTCAGCCCCATGGCGGCAAACAGGCCCACACCCAGCACCGTGATGACATTCCAGCCGACGAATTGCCAGGCCGCCAAAGCCATGGCAGCAATCAGCACAACGTTGACCATGAGGTTGGCAGCGTACATGCCCACGAAATCACGCTCATGCTGCAGACGCGTCACCCACAGCGCAGCCAACAAAGCTGGTAGCAGCGCCAAGGCACTCCACAGCAGGCTAGCATGCGCTTGCGGCCGCAAATCAGCCGTCAGCCCCGGCGCAAGCCAGGCCACAACACTCCCGGCAAACACGATCAGCGCCACTGTCAGCACGGAGCCGAACAACATCAGCCGCCGCGCCACATGACGCTGCATGGCCGCCTGCTCTGCCGGCGCCTGCCGCGCCCATTGCGGCAGCAGTACGTAGGCCAGCGACCCGCTGGCCAGCAGGCCAGTCAGCCAGTCTGGCAGCGAAAGCATGAGCACGACCACGTCGCCAGCGCCCGACGCGCCGAATGCCGCGGCCTGGGCTGACTCGCGCGCCAGACCCAATGCGCGACTGACCAGCAAAAGAACTAGGGATAGGACACCCGCTTTGAGCAACATGGGGTCAATTATCAATGCAGCCTGCTGCCTCAAGGGGACAGCACGCACCCCGAAGCGCCACGCACTAAAATCACATGTCCGGCTGGTTTCAGCCCTTCCTCTTTCATGCCCAGCATTGACGGCACCTATGTCTGACCAAATCCACGCCCCTGCCCTCCAGGACGAAAACCAGCTCATCGCGGAACGCCGCGAGAAGCTTCGTGCCTTGCGCGACGTGCAAGCCAGTGGCGGAAGCGTCGCTTTCCCCAACAACTTCAAGCCCGCCCACAAGGCCGCCCAGCTGCATGTGGACCACGGCAGCGCCACCAACGAGTCGCTGGAAGCTGCGCCGGTCACCGTCAGCGTGGCGGGCCGCATGATGCTCAAGCGGGTGATGGGAAAAGCCAGTTTTGCCACGGTGCAGGACGGATCCCTGGGTGAAGTGGGCGGCCGCATCCAGCTCTATGTGACGCGCGACGCGGTGGGCGAAGACCTGTACGCGGCCTTTAAACATTGGGATCTGGGCGACATCGTCGGTGCCGAAGGCACGCTGATGAAGACCAAGACGGGCGAGCTGTCGGTCAAGGTGACCAGCCTGCGCCTGCTCACCAAGAGCCTGCGCCCGTTGCCGGACAAGTTCCATGGCATGGCCGATCAGGAGCAGAAGTATCGCCAGCGCTATGTCGATCTGATCACCGACGAGCAGGCGCGCAAGCGTTTCATGGCGCGCAGCAAGGCCGTGAGCGGCCTGCGCGAGTTCATGGTGAGCCACGGCTTCCTGGAGGTCGAGACGCCCATGCTGCACCCCATTCCGGGCGGCGCCAATGCCAAGCCGTTCGTCACGCACCACAACGCGCTGGAGCAGGAGATGTACCTGCGCATCGCGCCTGAGCTGTACCTCAAGCGCCTGATCGTGGGCGGCTTCGAGCGGGTGTTCGAGATCAACCGCAGCTACCGCAACGAAGGCATCTCGGTGCGCCACAACCCCGAGTTCACCATGATGGAGTTCTATGCGGCGTACTGGAACTACCTTGACTTGATGGACTTCACCGAGACGCTGATCCGCGAAGTGGCGCTCAAGGCCACGGGCTCGCTGCAGATGACCTACCAGGGCCGCGCGGTGGACCTGTCGCAGCCTTTTGCGCGCCTGACCATCCGTGAAGCGATCTTCCAATACACCGAGGCTGGCGCCCATGTGGACGACGCTGCATGGCTGATCAGCGCATTGAAGAAGCTGGGCATGAGCGAAGAGAAGGACAAGCTCTCTACCCGCTCGCTGGCCAGCCTGCAGGTGTTCTACTTTGAGGAAACGGTGGAAGACAAGCTTTGGCAGCCCACCTTCATCATGGAGCACCCCACCGAAATCTCGCCCCTGGCCCGCGCCAACGATGCCCGCCCCGAGGTGACCGAACGCTTCGAGCTGTACATCACCGGCCGCGAGTTCGGCAATGGCTTCAGCGAGCTGAACGACGCCGAGGACCAGGCCGCACGCTTTCATGCCCAGGTGGCCGCCAAGGACAGCGGTGACGACGAAGCGATGTTCTATGACCACGACTTCGTGCGGGCGCTGGAATACGGCATGCCTCCCACGGGTGGCTGTGGCATCGGCATTGATCGGCTGATGATGCTTTTGACCGATAGCCCCAGCATTCGCGACGTGATACTTTTCCCGGCACTGCGCCGCGAGGGCTGAGCCCGCGCCTCGGAAGACGAGTGGCCAGGGGTGCAGTGCAGCGCTGCACCCTGGCGGCCCAAGGAGACAACCACCGTGCCCTTCAGCTCCAGCAACGCCCCCTATCCACCTGACGGCCACTTGCCCGCAGGCAACGCGTTTTCGGTGCTGGTGGTGGAAGACCAGGCTTCTGTGCGTGCGGCGCTGGTCGCGGAACTGCGACACGCAGGCGTCTCGGACATCCACGAAGCCCCCGAGGGCAGTGCTGCGCTGCAGCTCTTCAAGGCACACCGGCCTGACCTCGTCCTGCTGGACATCAAGCTGCCCGGCCATGATGGCTACTGGGTGGCCCAGCAGATGCGCGAGAGCGAGGCTGGCGACTGGACGCCCATCATCTTCCTCTCGGGCCTGGACAACGAGCTGGACGTATGGCGCGGGATCGAGGTGGGCGGCGACGACTACCTTGTGAAACCCGTCAAGCCCATCGTGCTGATGGCCAAGCTGCGCGCCATGCGACGGTTGCTGGACATGCGCCGCCGGCTGGTGGCGATGTCTGCCGAGCTGCACCGGGCCAACCAGCAGCTCAATGACATGGTGGAGCTGGACGCACTCACGGGGCTCGTCAACCGCCGCGGCTTCGACCGCATCCTGCACAGCGAGATCCTGGCCGCCCGGCGCGACGGCACACCACTCACGCTGATGTTGTGCGACCTTGACCACTTCAAGCTCTTCAACGACGCCAGCGGCCACGTGCAGGGGGACGCGTGCCTGAAGGAAGTGGGCCGGCTGCTGCGCGAGGTGTGCGTGCGCCCGCGCGATGTGGCATCGCGCTACGGTGGCGAGGAATTTGCCCTGATCCTGCCCAACACGCCCCGCTCAGGCGCCATGACGTTTGCGCGGGCACTGGGCCAGATGCTGAAGGTGCGCGCACTGCCACACGCCGATTCGCCGCTGGGCGACATACTCACGCTGTCGGGTGGCATCACCACCTGCGTGCCCGACGAGAGCACCAACGCCGAGAGCATGATCATGCGCGCCGACCAGGCGCTGTATGCGGCCAAAGCCCAGGGCCGCAACCGCTTTTTCAGCTTTGAAATGCAAATGGATACCGTGGAGCAATTGCGCAGTTGAACTGGTTCACTTCTTTTTCCCTGGAGGCCACACAGCGCAACGCGCAGACGGCCACACAAACCGCTGTTTCCCGCATGCAAATTCTCAGAACCCGCTTGCCTGACTGGATGCAGGAATGGCTGGAGATCATCATCCCCGGCCTGCAAATTCTGTTGATCGTGCTGGCCGCCTGGCTGCTGCAGCGCTTGCTGCGGCGTCTGGTGCGGCGCGCCAGCGCGCACTACCAGGTGCCCGACGAGTTGGTGGTGCCGATGACGGGCCTCATCCGCTGGGTGACTGTGGCAGGTGCTGCACTGCTGGTGCTGGAGCGCCTGGGCGTATCGGCCACGGTGCTGTGGACCGCGTTCACCGGCTTTGCCACGGTGGGCGCGGTGGCCTTCTTCGCAGCGTGGAGCGTGCTGTCCAACCTGTTCTGCGCTCTGTTGATCTTTACCGTGCGGCCTTACCGCATTGGCGAATACATCGAGGTGCTGGACACGGCCGAAAAACCCGGTGCCAAGGGACGGGTGGTAGACATCAACCTGCTGTACACCACACTGGAAGACCATGGCGGCACATCGGGCGGTAACGGGGCATGGCTGCAAATACCGAATTCGCTGGTGTTCCAGCGTGTGGTGCGGCGCTTCCACGGAGTGCCGCCGCCTGCGCAACCCGCAGCGGCGCCTGAACCGGCCTCTGCTGCAACGCCCCCCGGGGCGGTAGCCACTGCAGCCACTCCAGCACCACCTGCTTCAGGGCCAACGCCCGCGGTGGTTTCGCCCGTGCCATGAGGCGCAGCGCTCAGGGCAACAAATCCAGCGCCTGCATGTAGGCAGGTTGCAGCATCAACTCGTCCCAAGGCTGGGGCAGCGTCTCGGGCAGCAGCGCCAGGCGGCGCGATTCGCTGTCCACGCTGGGCTGCCAGTGGCCAGCCGCCTGGGCTTGTTCCAGGCCCTCAATGAGTTCGTCCACGGCTTTGCCGTCGCCGATGCTTTGGTTGCACAGCAGCACCAGATCGCAGCCGGCCTGGAGCGCGGCCACTGCAGCGTCGCTGTAGCTCACCACTTGGCCATCCAGGCGGCGGGCACCTTCCATGCTCAGGTCGTCGCTGAAGATGGCGCCGTCAAACCGCATCTGGCGGCGCAGGATGTCTTGCAGCCAGCGCTGCGAGAAACCCGCGGGGCGGCTGTCCACCTTGGGGTAGATCACGTGTGCAGGCATCACGCTGGTGAGCGTATTGCTGAGCCAGGGATACGGGGCCGCATCGTCGGCCAGGATGGCCTTGAGGCTGCGTTTGTCCACCGGCACTTCGGTGTGTGAGTCCGCCTTGACGAAGCCATGCCCTGGAAAGTGCTTGCCGCAGTTGGCCATGCCCGCCTGCAGCAGGCCGTGCATCAGGCTCTTGGCCAGCAGCGCCACCACGCGCGGGTCGCGGTGGAAGGCGCGGTCGCCGATGACGCTGCTCTCGCCAAAATCCAGGTCCAGCACGGGCGTGAAGCTGAAATCAACCCCGCAGGCGCGCAACTCGCTGCCCAGCACATAGCCGGCCGCCGTGGCAGCGCTGGTGGCACGCAGGGCGCCGCTGCCAGGGCCCCCTTTGCCGTCCTGCATCCACAGCTCGCCAAGGGCGCTCATGGGCGGCAGGTGCGTGAACCCATCGGTGCGAAAGCGCTGCACGCGCCCACCCTCGTGGTCCACGCAGATGAGCAGGTCGTCCCGCACGGCCTTGATGCTGCTGGTCAGTTGCAGCAACTGCGCGCGGTTCTCCCAGTTGCGGGCAAACAGGATGACGCCACCGGTGAGAGGGTGGGCCAGGCGGCGGCCGTCGTCGGCGCTGAGGGTGGTGCCTGCGACATCCAGGATGAGGGGAGCATGCTCGGTCATGGTGTGAACGTGTGTTTGCGATTTGCTATTCAATACATAGCTGCCAGCGCTTATCCATCAAGCGCCAGAGCCCATTTTTATTCAATTTTTTCAACCACGCAGAAGCTGGCGGCGTAGTCGGTTTCATCGGTCACGCTCAGGTGGGCCCTGAGGCCTCGCGCCTCGAACCAGTCTTTGAGCGCGCCGTGCAGCACGATCACGGGCTGGCCGCTGGGCAGCTTGGCCACTTCGCAATGGCGCCACGTCATCGGCATGCGCATGCCCAGACCAATGGCCTTGCTGAAAGCCTCCTTGGCCGAAAACCGCGTGGCCAGGTAGCGCAGGCCACGGTCTGGCCAGCGCCCGCTGCGCTCGAGCCAAGTGACCAACTCGCCGTCGGCCAGCACCTTTTGCGCAAACCGCTCACCGTTGCGCTCCAGGCTTGCGGCGATGCGGCGCACATCGCAGATGTCGGTGCCAATGCCGTAGATCATGAAAATATGGGTGAAATATGCCTCTAGCGCTTATCCATCAAGCGCTAGCAGCTATTAAATCAGGAGTTATTTGCAGAGCGGCTTCCGTCTGCAATGCAGGCCAGATAGGCCTGCACCGTGGCGGTGTAGCCCAGCTCCAGCGCGTCGGCAATTAGTGCGTGGCCAATCGAGACCTCCAGCACACCGGGCACCTCACGCACGAAGGTGGCGAGGTTGTCACGGTTGAGGTCATGGCCCGCGTTCACGCCCAGGCCTGCGTCCAACGCGGCCTGGGCGGCCGCGGCGTAGCGCGTCGTCTGGTTGGCCTGTTGTGCTGTGCCCCAGGCGGCGGCATAGGGCTCGGTAAACAGCTCCACGCGGTCTGCGCCCACGGCGCGAGCAGCGGCCATCTGCTCGGGCACTGGGTCCATGAACAAGCTCACCCGCACGCCCAACGCCTTGCATTCGGCCACCAGGGGGGCCAGGCGCTCGGCGTCCTGCGGAAAGCTCCAGCCGTGGTCGCTGGTGAACTGGTCTTCGCTGTCGGGCACGAAGGTCGCCTGG